>JAEWKY010000340.1 GCA_023457615.1 Actinomycetes bacterium
GCGCAGGGCGGCGGCACCGATGTCGGCGCGATCGCCGCGGCGCTCGAGGGCATCCGCGCCGACCTGCGGGGCTGACCGTGCGGCCGGGGGTGCGTCTCGGCGTCGACGTCGGCAGGGCGCGCGTCGGGATCGCGTCGAGCGACCGCGACGGGCTGCTCGCGACCCCCGTGGCCACCCTCGCGCGTGTCGACGCCGACGAGCGGTCGTTCCGGCTGCTCGTCGAGGAGCACGGCGCGGTCGAGATCGTCGTCGGGCTGCCGCTCTCGCTGAGCGGCGGCGACACGGCGTCGACGGCGGATGCCCGCGAGCTCGCGGCCGCGATCGCCGGCTGGGTGGGCGTCCCCGTCCGCCTCGTCGACGAGCGCCTCTCGACGGTCTCGGCGCAGCGTGCGCTGCAGGCGTCGGGGCGACGCACCAAGGGCTCGCGTCCCGTGATCGACCAAGTCGCCGCTGTTATTATCCTGCAGAACGCCCTCGACTTCGAGCGCTCGGCGGGCCGCCCGCCCGGGACGCCGGTCGACCCCGACGGAGGACTGTGACGAACCAGAGCGAGCCGAGCTGGGACGACATCTTCCGTCCCGCCGGCGATCAGCCCGCCCGCCCGCAGCAGCCCGCGACTCCCGGGGCGTCGGCACCTCAGCAGTCGGCACCTCAGCAGTCGGCACCTCAGCAGTCGACCCCGGAGGCGTCGGCACCGGGGGCGTCCGCGCCGCAGCCGACGACGCCGCAGCCGACGGTGAACGCGTATCCGAGCGTGCGCGCGTCCGACCCGTTCGCGGTCGCGGCCGCCGAGGCGACGTCGCGCGCGCGCCAGGATGCCGCCCCGGGGGAGACGCTCACCCGTCGTCAGTTGCGCGAGCAGGAGGAGCAGGCGGTCTCGCGCCGCGGCGGTCGCTCCGACGGCGGACGCCCGAGCGGTCGCTCCGGCGGCGGTGCCGGGTCCGGCGGTCCCGCGCCGAAGAAGAAGCGCCGCGGCCTCGTCGCCGTGCTCGTCATCCTCGCCGTGCTGCTCGCGGGCGGCGGTGGGGCGACGGCCTTCGTCTGGCTCAACTACGAGCCGCAGGTGCGCGAGCTGCTCGGCTGGGAGCTCCCCAACGACTACACGACCGAGGGCAACGGCGAGGAGGTCATCGTCACCGTCGCCTCGGGCGATCTCGGCGACGACATCGCCCGCAAGCTGCACGAGCTCGAGGTCACGCTGAGCTTCGACGCCGTGTGGGACTACCTGCTCGAACGCGAGGCCGAGGGCGACGCCGTCGTCTTCTTCCCGGGCGCCTTCCGGCTCCAGCTGGAGATGAGCGCGGCCTCCGCGGTGACCGCCCTCACCGATCCCGCCAATCAGGTGACGAACCGGGTGCTCATCACCGAGGGGATGAGCTACCCGCTCGCCCTCGAGCAGATCTCCGCGGCGACGCAGCTGCCCCTCGAGGAGCTGCAGGCCGCCGCCGACGACTACACGCAGTTCGGCATCCCCGACGACGCCCCGAACCTCGAGGGCTGGATGTTCCCGGCGACCTACACCTTCGATCCCGGGATCACGGCGGTGGATGCGATCCAGATGACGGTCGACGAGATGTTCACGCGCCTCGACGCCCTCGGCGTCGCGCCCGAGGACCGCTTCCGCATCCTGACCATGGCCGGGCTCGTGCAGCGCGAGGCGGGCGACGTCGACGACATGGCCAAGATCGCGCGGGTCTTCTACAACAGGCTCGATCAGGGCATGCGGTTCGAGTCCGACGCGACCGTCGCCTACGGGACGGGCAACACCCACACCGTGTGGACGACCGCGGAGGAGCGGGCCGACCCCGACAACCTCTACAACACGTACGTGCACCTCGGGATGCCGTACGGCCCGATCGGGCTGCCGGGCGAGGATGCGATCGAGGCCGCGATCTCGCCGGCCGACGGTCCGTGGCTGTTCTTCGTGCCGATCAACCTGCAGACCGGGGAGACGGTGTTCTCCGAGACCGCCGCGCAGCATCAGGCGGCCGCCGAGCAGCTCTATGCGTGGTGCCGGGAGAGCGACGAGAACGCGTCGTACTGCGCGTGACCCGTGCCGACGGGGGCGCGCGGCGCCTCGCGGTGCTCGGCTCGCCCATCGAGCACTCCCGCTCGCCGCAGCTGCACGCCGCGGCCTACGGGGTGCTCGGGCTGCCGTGGGAGTATGCGCGCGTCGAGGTCGCGTCGGGCGCCCTGCCGAGCTTCCTCGGGGGTCTGACACCGGAGTGGCGCGGACTCTCGCTCACGATGCCGCTCAAGCACGAGGTGCTGCCTCTGCTCGCGGAGCGCTCCGAGGCCGTCGCGATCTCGGGCGCCGCGAACACCGTGCTGCTCGGCGACGACGGCCCGCGCGGGTTCAACACCGACATCGCCGGCATGGTCGGCGCGCTCCACGACCACGGGGTGACCGACGTCGACACAGCGCACGTGATCGGCACGGGCAACACGGCGGCGTCGGCCTTCCTCGCGGCCTCCCGGCTCGGCGCGTCGCGCATCCTCGTCTCGGGTCGGAGCCTCGCGGGACTCGCCGAGCTCGAGCGCCTCGGCGACCGACTGGGCGTGCACACCGAGTGGCGGCTCTACGGCGCCGAGGTGCCGGTGCGGTCGGACCTCGTCATCAACACCCTCCCCGGCGACGCCGACCCCGACGACGTGCCGGAGGCCGATCTCGGCGGCGTGCTCATGGAGGTACCGTACGACCCCTGGCCGACGCCGCGCGCCGCCCGCTGGGCCGCCCGGGACGCGCTCGTCGTCAACGGTCTCGAGATGCTGCTGCACCAGGCCGTCGAGCAGGTGCGCATCTTCGTGACCGGCGAGGAGGGCGGCGCGCTCGCGGACGAGGACGAGGTGGTCGCCGCGATGCGGCGATCCGTCGGGCTCGCCGAGCCCTCGGCGCGGGACTGAGAGCCGTCGCGCGGGACTGAGGGCTTCGCCGCGGGGCCGAGACGGATCGAGAGCCGTCGCCGACCTGGAAGGATGGTCCCATGCTGCGTTGGTTGACGGCCGGGGAGTCGCACGGGCCCGAGCTGGTGGCGATCCTCGAGGGGATGCCCGCGGGCGTCCCGATCTCGCGCGAGCAGATCCAGGACGACCTGCAGCGCCGCAAGCTCGGCTACGGGCGCGGGGCGCGCATGAAGTTCGAGCAGGACGCGCTCGACCTCTCGGGCGGCATCCGCTTCGGGCTCACGATGGGCGGCCCGATCGCGCTGCGCATCGGCAACACCGAATGGCCGCGCTGGGTCGACGTCATGAGCGCGTCGCCGGTCGACCCCGAGACGCTGCCGAAGGGTCGGGGGGCGGCGCTGACCCGGCCCCGGCCCGGTCACGCCGACCTCGTCGGCATGCAGAAGTACGACTTCCCGGAGTCGCGCAACGTGCTCGAGCGCGCGTCCGCCCGCGAGACGGCGGCCCGGGTCGCCCTCGGCGCGGTCGCGCGCGCCTTCCTCGGCGAGCTCGGCATCCGGCTCGTCGCGCACACCCTCTCGATCGCGGAGGTGAGCGCCCCCGACGACGCGCCCCTGCCCGGCCCCGACGACGTCGCCGCGCTCGACGCCGATCCGCTGCGCTGCTTCGACGCCGCGACCTCGGCCGCGATGGTGGCGAGGATCGATCGCGCGCACGACGACGGGGACACGCTCGGCGGCGTCGTCGAGGTGCTCGCCTACGGCGTGCCGCCGGGCCTCGGCTCGTACGTGCACTGGGACCGACGGCTCGACGGCCGCCTCGCGGGCGCGCTCATGAGCATCCAGGCGATCAAGGGCGTCGAGGTCGGCGACGGCTTCACGACGACGACGCGCCCCGGCTCCGCCGCCCACGACGAGCTCGTCGCGGGCGCCGACGGCATCACGCGGCTCTCCGACCGCGCGGGCGGCATCGAGGGCGGGATGTCGACCGGCACCCTGCTGCGGGTCCGCGCCGGGATGAAGCCGATCGCGACCGTGCCGCACGCGCTCCGCACCGTCGACGTCGCGACCGGGGAGCCCGCCGGGGCGCACCACCAGCGCTCCGACGTCTGCGCCGTGCCCGCCGCGGGCGTCGTGGCCGAGGCGATGGTCGCGCTCGTGCTCGCCGACGCCGCGCTCGAGAAGTTCGGCGGAGACTCGATCGGCGAGACGCGACGCAACCTCGACGCCTACCTCGCCGCGATCCCGGAGGCGCTGCGCACCGCCTCCGCCTCCGTTCCCGAATGAGGCGCGCGTGAGCCCCCGGGCGGTCTTCGTCGGACCCATGGCGGCGGGCAAGACCAAGGTCGGCAAGCGCGTCGCGCGTCATCTCGGCCTCGGCTTCCTCGACACCGACCAGGTGATCGTCGCCCGGCACGGCGCGATCGCCGACATCTTCCGCGACCGGGGCGAGCCCGCGTTCCGGGCCCTCGAGCGGGAGGTCGTCGTCGAGGCGCTGCGCTCGGACGGCATCGTCTCGCTCGGCGGGGGAGCGGTGCTCGACACCGACACCCGGGCCGACCTGCGCGACGAGACCGTCGTCTTCCTGCACGCTCCCGCCCACGTCGTCGCGGGCCGGCTCTCGCGCGAGGCGGGCAAGCGCCCGCTGGTCGCCGGGGGCATCGCCGACTGGGAGCGCATCTTCGCCGAGCGCCGGCCGATCTACGACGCGCTCGCCGACCACACCGTCGACACCTCGACGGGCCGCTTCGACGACATCGCCCGGGGGATCGCCGCATGGCTGACGTGACCACCATCCCGGTGGCGGGGACTCCGGGTTACGACGTGCTCGTCGGCCGCGGGCTGCTCGACCGCCTGCCCGACGTGCTCGGCCCGAGGACCGCGAAGATCCTCGTCGTGCACGCGCCGCCGCTCGCCGCGCGGGCCGAGGCGCTGCGCGAGCGGCTCGCCGGCCGCTTCGAGGTCTACCTCGCCGAGGTGCCGGATGCCGAGGGCGCCAAGCGCGTCGAGGTCGCGGCCTTCTGCTGGGGCGTCATGGGGCAGACCGACTTCACGCGCACCGACGCCGTGGTCGGCCTCGGCGGGGGCGCGACGACGGATCTCGCCGGCTTCGTCGCGGCGACCTGGCTGCGCGGCGTCGACGTCGTGCAGATCCCGACGACGGTGCTCGGGATGGTGGATGCCGCGGTCGGCGGCAAGACGGGCATCAACACCGCGGAGGGCAAGAACCTCGTGGGCGCCTTCCACGCTCCGCGCGCGGTGCTGTGCGATCTCGAGCTCCTCGACGAGCTGCCGAGGAACGAGATCCTCGCGGGCTTCGCCGAGATCGTGAAGGCGGGCTTCATCGCCGAGCCCGAGATCCTCGACCTCGTCGAGGCCGACGTCGACGCCGTGACCGATCCGCGCAGCCCGCAGTTCCGCCGCGCGGTCGAGCTCGCGATCGGGGTCAAGGCGCGGGTCGTGGGCGAGGACTTCACCGAGCAGGGCCTGCGCGAGATCCTCAACTACGGGCACACCCTCGGGCACGCGATCGAGCACGCCGAGCGCTACCAGTGGCGTCACGGCGCGGCCGTCGCGATCGGGATGGTGTTCGCCGCCGAGCTGTCGCGGCTGACGCGCAACCTCTCGGACGCCGACGTGGAGCGGCACCGCCGCATCCTCTCGTCGCTCTCCCTGCCCGTGAGCTACCCGCTCGCGCGCTGGAGGACGCTGCTCGCGACCATGCAGCGCGACAAGAAGGCGCGCGCCGGGATGCTGCGCTTCATCGTGCTCGACGGGGTCGGGCGGGCGACGACCGTGGAGGGTCCGGACGAGTCGCTGCTGTACCTGGCGTACCAGAACGTCGCCGAAGCCGAGGCGTAGTCGGGCAGAATGGCCGCATGACCACCCCCGTGCCCGCGCAGGGCTCGAGCGCCTCCGGCGACGACAAGACCCTGGCCGTGCTCGCCCATCTCTCGGCGATCATCGCCCTCGTGCTGACGGCCGGATGGCTGAGCTGGGTCGGCCCGCTGCTCGTGTGGCTCATCTGGCGCGAGCGGAGCGGACTCGTCCGCACGGCCGCCGCGACGTCGTTCAACTTCAACGTCACGATCTGGGTCGCGGTCGTGATCGGCTGGATCTGCATCTTCACCGTGATCCTGATCCCGGTCGGCCTGCTGCTGATCTTCGTGCCCGGCATCCTGCAGCTCGTGTTCTCGATCCTGGGCGCGGTGCGCGCGTCGCGTGGCGAGTCGTTCACGTACCCGCTGCAGATCCCGATCCTGCACTGATGGTCGCCCGCGTCCTGGTCCTCAACGGGCCCAACCTCGGTCGCCTCGGCAGCCGCGAGCCCGACGTCTACGGCTCTCAGGACCTCTCGGCCCTGCGGGTGCTGCTCGCGGAGCGGGCCGGCGACGCCGTCGAGATCGATCTGCGGCAGACCGACGACGAGGCCGAGATGATCGGCTGGATGCACGAGGCCGTCGACGGGAGCACGCCCGTCATCGTCAATCCGGGCGCCTTCACGCACTACAGCTACGCGCTCTCCGATGCGGCGCGGATGGTCACGACGGCGGGCATCCCGCTCGTCGAGGTGCACCTCTCCAACCCCCACGCGCGCGAGCAGTTCCGGCACACGAGCGTCATCTCGTCCGTCGCGACGGGCGTGATCGCGGGCTTCGGGTTCACGTCGTACGTGCTCGCGCTCGACGCGGTGCTCTCCGCGCGCTGATCGACGGCCCTTCCAACACGGGCTAGGCTCGTCCCTCGTGGCTACCACCAACGACATCAAGAACGGCAGCGTTCTCAGCATCGACGGCCAGCTCTGGAACGTCATCGAGTTCCAGCACGTCAAGCCCGGCAAGGGCGGCGCCTTCGTGCGCACGAAGCTCAAGAACGTCATGTCCGGCAAGGTCGTCGACCGCACCTTCAACGCGGGCACGAAGATCGACTTCGCGACGGTCGACCGCCGCGACTTCCAGTACCTGTACAAGGACGGCGACGGGTTCGTGTTCATGGACACGACCGACTACGACCAGGTGACGATCCCGTCGGCGACGGTCGGCGACGCGGCGAACTACATGCTCGAGAACCAGAACGTGCAGGTCGCCCTCCACGACGGCGAGGCGCTCTACGTCGAGCTGCCGACGTCGGTCGTGCTCGAGGTCACCTACACCGAGCCCGGGCTGCAGGGCGACCGCTCGAGCGCGGGCACGAAGCCGGCGACGCTCGAGACGGGCCACGAGATCCAGGTGCCGCTCTTTCTCGAGACCGGCACGCGCGTCAAGGTCGACACCCGCGACGGGTCGTACCTCGGCCGCGTGACCGACTAGTCGTTGGCGAGCATCCACCCGTGAGCGCCCGCACCAAGTCGCGCAAGCGCGCGCTCGACATCCTGTACGGCGCCGACGTGCGCGGCGTGCCGATCTCCGACCTCCTCGGCGAGGAGGCGGAGCGCGCCGAGAGCCGCCCCGAGCGGGCGTCGTCGTGGACCTATGCGCGGCAGATCGTCGAGGGCGTCGACGCGCACCTCGAGCAGATCGACGGCGAGATCGAGACGCACGCGCAGGGCTGGCCGCTGAACCGGATGCCCGCGATCGACCGCGGCATCGCCCGGATGGCGACGTGGGAGATCCTGCACAACGACGAGGTGCCCGACGGCGTCGCGATCGCGGAGGCCGTCGAGCTCGCGACGACTCTGAGCACCGACGAGTCGGCGGGGTTCCTCAACGGCCTGCTCGGCGCGATCGCGCGTCGCGAGGTCTGACGCCCTCCGCGACCCCCGGTGACGGAACGTTGCGTTCCGTGACATCCCGGTTTGGATGCGGGATGCCGCGTCCGTAACTTCGATCGGGTGCCCGCGACCGCCTCTCTGAGCTCCGCGTCCCTGAGCTCCGCGCCCCTGAGCTCCGCCGCCCTGCGCGTGAGCCTGCGCGGGGTCGGGCGCACCTTCCCGGCGCCGGGCGGGGGCGACAAGGTCGTGTTGCGCGACGTCGACCTCGACATCCGGCCGGGCGAGATCATCGCGCTGCTCGGCCCGTCGGGCTGCGGCAAGTCGACCCTCCTGCGCCTCATCGGCGGCCTCGACGCGGCGGATGCCGGCGAGCTGGCGATCGACGGCACCGGGGTCGCCGAGGTCGACCAGCGATCCGCCGTCGCCTTCCAGGAGCCGCGGCTGCTGCCCTGGCGCTCGATCGAGCGGAACGTCGCCCTCGGCCTGCCCCGCGGCACCGCCACGGCGGACGGCCGCGCCCGCGTCGGCGAGCTCCTCGGACTCGTGCAGCTCTCGCACGCGACGGCGCTGCGTCCCCGGCAGATCTCCGGAGGCATGGCGCAGCGCGCGTCGCTCGCGCGCGCCCTCGCCCGCAACCCCGGCGTCCTGCTGCTCGACGAGCCGTTCGGCGCTCTCGACGCCCTCACCCGGCTCACGATGCAGGATCTCCTGCTCGACATCCACGCCTCGGAGCCCGCGACGATCGTGCTCGTCACGCACGACGTCGACGAGGCGCTCGCGCTCGCCGACCGCATCGTGCTGCTCGGCGAGGATCCGGCGCGGCCGGGGGAGGGCTCCTCGATCCGCTCGATCCTCGAGGTCGGCAAGCCGCGGCCGCGCGACCGGGCCGACGCCGCCCTCGCGCTGCTGCGCGCGGAGCTGCTCGAGCGGCTCGGCGTCGACAGCCACCACACGCCGAACTACGTCACCGCCGCGCTGCGTCGGCAGCGCCGGCAGGTGGGCGACCGCCCGTCCGGCGGCACCGTCGAGCCCACCCGTCCGCACGCGTTCTGATCCTCCGCCTCCGTCCTGCAGCCCAGCACCCGCACCGCAATCCCAGCACCCCGTCCCGCAGCCCAGCACCCGCACCGCATCCTCCACCGCGTCCCTCCCAGCAAAAGGAACCCCGCACCATGAAGAAGAGTCCCCTCGCCGTCCTCGCGGCGCTCGCGACCGTCACGGCTCTCGCGCTCACCGGCTGCGCCGGCGAGGACGTCGCGCCCGCCGAGACCGACGGCCCGGCCCTCGGCGAGGAGGGCTGGAGCGCGACCGAGCTCAACATCGACTTCGCCACCTACAACCCGCTGAGCCTCATCATCAAGGACCAGGGCTGGCTCGAGGAGGCGACCGGCGGCGACGTCACGATCAACTGGATCCAGTCGGCCGGATCGAACAAGGCCAACGAGTTCCTCCGGGCGGGCTCGCTCGACGTCGGGTCGACCGCGGGCTCCGCCGCGCTGCTCGCCCGCTCGAACGGCTCGCCCATCCAGGTCATCGACATCTACAGCCAGCCCAACTGGGCCGCGATCGCGGTGCCCGCCGGCTCGGACATCGAGTCGGTCGACGACCTCGTCGGGGCGCGCATCGCCGTCACGAAGGGCACCGACCCGTACTTCTTCCTGCTGCAGACCCTCGACGAGGCCGGCATCGGGCTCGACGAGGTCACGATCGAGAACCTCCAGCACGCCGACGGCAAGGCCGCCCTCGAGTCGGGCGCCGTCGACGCGTGGTCGGGCCTCGACCCGCTGCTCTCCACGAGCGTCGAGACGGCGGGGACGCAGATCATCTACGACAACATCGACTTCAACAGCTACGGCTTCCTGAACGCGACCGAGTCCTTCCTCGAGAGATCGCCCGACCTCGCGCAGCTCGTCGTCAACGCCTACGAGCACGCCCGCGCGTGGGCGGTCGAGAACCCCGAGGAGACCGCGGCCATCCTCGCCGAGGTCGCGGGCATCGACCCCGCCATCGCGAGCGCGGTCATCATCGACCGCACGAACCTCGAGGTGAGCGGCGTCCCCGGCGACGCGCAGGTCGACGTGCTCACGATCATCGGCCCGATCTTCGTCGAGAACGGCGACGTGCCGTCGCAGGCCCAGATCGACCAGGCGCTCGACTCGCTCCTGCGCCCCGAGTTCGCGGAAGAGGCCGACCCTGGCTTCTTCGAGTAAGAGCTCCGGCCCCGAGGCGGCGGGTCCCGACACCGGGTCCGTCGCCTCGGCGCACCAGTTCGTCAGCACGCACGGCTACTCCGCGACCGGCGTCGCGGGAGGCTTCTCCGCCGCGGGTCCGTCGGTCGGCGGCGAGGGCGAGGCGGCGGCGACCGCGTCCAGCTACGCGGGCCGACGCCGTTCCGGCGGCCGCATCCCGAGGTGGTGGGTGCTCGTCGGCGGCGCGCTCATCCCGGCGGCGATCCTCGCCGCGTGGTGGGTCACGTCGGCGAGCGGCGCCGTGCCGCTCTACCGCCTGCCGTCGCCCGAGATGGTCGCGCTCGCGGCGGTCGACCTCGCCGAGCGCGGGCAGCTCTTCCGCGACGTCGGCATCTCGACGCAGCGCGTGCTGCTCGGCTTCCTCATCGGCGCCGGCATCGGCCTCGTGCTCGGCTCGCTCGTCGGGCTCTCGCGCCACGCGAGCATCCTGTTCTCGCCGATCATCGGCGCGCTCCGCGCCGTGCCGTCGCTCGCCTGGGTGCCGCTCCTGCTGCTCTACCTCGGCATCGGGGAGGTGCCGAAGGTCACCCTCATCGCGATCGGCGCCGCGTTCCCGGTCTTCACGACGATCTCGATCGCGCTGCGCCACGTCGACGCGCAGCTCGTCGAGATGGGGCGCGCCTTCGGGCTCGGCCGGCTCCAGCTGCTCGGCACCGTGCAGCTGCCGGCGGTGATCCCGGCGCTCGTGAGCGGCCTGCGGCTCGCCCTCGCGCAGTCCTGGCTCTTCCTCGTCGCGGCGGAGCTGCTGTCGTCGTCGATGGGGCTCGGCTTCCTGCTCCTCGACTCCGGTCAGAACGGGCGCGTCGACCGCATCTTCCTCGCGATCATCCTGCTCGCGGTGCTCGGCAAGACCACGGACGCGCTCATCGGGGTGTTCGAGCGCTGGCTCAACCGGCGCTGGGGCTGAGGCGGTAGAGTAGGTCGCACCAGACCACCTTTAAGTCCGTCCCGAGAGGCGGGGAAGGAGGTCAGAATGCCGGCACGTCCCGTGCTGCAGCAGGCTGACATCGAGCGCGCGCTCACCCGCATCGCGCACGAGATCCTCGAGTCGAACCGCGGTTCCGCGGGACTCGTCCTGCTCGGCATCCCGACCCGCGGCGTGCTGCTCGCGGAGCGGCTCGCCGGCATCCTCGAGCGTCTCGAGCCGGGGACCGGCCGCGTCGGAGCCCTCGACGTCACGATGTACCGCGACGACCTCCGCTCGCAGCCGACGCGCAGCCCGCAGCCGACGCGGATCCCGGACGGCGGCATCGACGACAAGACCGTCGTGCTCGTCGACGACGTGCTCTACTCCGGGCGCACGATCCGGGCGGCGCTCGACGCCCTCGGCGCGCACGGCCGCCCGCGCGCCGTGCGCCTCGCGGTGCTCGTCGACCGCGGCCACCGGGAGCTGCCGATCCGCGCCGACTTCGTGGGCAAGAACCTGCCGACCTCGGTGGCCGAGCGCATCAACGTGCGCCTGGCCGAGACCGACGGCGAGGATCTCGTCGAGATCGCGGGAGCCGACGCGTGAGGCATCTGCTGAGCACGCGCGACCTCACGCGCGACGACGCCATCGGCATCCTCGACGTCGCCGAGGACATGGCCGATGTCGCCCGCCGCGCCGTGCCCAAGCTGCCGACGCTGCAGGGCCGCACCGTCGCGAACCTCTTCTTCGAGGACTCCACGCGCACCCGCCTGTCGTTCGAGGCCGCGGCGAAGCGCCTCTCCGCCGACGTCATCACGCTCTCGGCGAAGGGCTCGAGCGTGTCGAAGGGCGAGAGCCTCAAGGACACCGCGCAGACGATCGCCGCGATGGGCATCGACGCCGTGGTGCTCCGGCACGGCGCCTCGGGCGCGGCCCGCGTGCTCGCCGACGGCGGCTGGATCGACGCCGCGGTCGTCAACGCCGGGGACGGCACGCACGAGCACCCGACGCAGGGGCTCCTGGATGCCTACACGATGCGCAAGGCGCGGCACGGCGGCGCCTCCCGCGGTCGCGATCTCGACGGCCTCCGGGTCACGATCGTGGGTGACATCCTGCACTCCCGCGTCGCGCGGTCGAACCTCTGGCTGCTCGAGACCCTCGGCGCCGACGTCACGGTCGTCGCGCCCGCGACCCTGCTGCCCGTGGGCGTCGCGACCTGGGCGGCGACGGTGCGGCACGACCTCGACGAGGCCCTCGCCGAGAAGCCCGACGTCGTCATGATGCTGCGCATCCAGAGCGAGCGGATGCACGCCGCGTTCTTCCCGAACGAGCGCGAGTACGCCCGCGAGTGGGGCCTCGACGACGCCCGGTTCGCCCGGCTCGGCGCGGATACGATGGTCATGCACCCCGGACCGATGATCCGCGGGCTCGAGATCTCCGCGGCGGCTGCCGACTCGGCCCGCTCGCTCGTCCTCGATCAGGTCACCAACGGGGTCTCGATCCGGATGGCGGTGCTCTACCTCGTGCTCAGTGCTGGTCGTCACGGCGGGGGAGCCGCCGCATGAGCATCCTCATCACGGGAGCCACGCTGCCCGACGGCACGCGGGCCGACCTCGGCATCCGCGACGGCGTGTTCGTCCCGCCGTCGGACGTCGCGGGCGCGACGGTGATCGACGCCGCGGGCCTCCGGGCGCTGCCCGGGCTCGTCGACCTGCACACCCACCTGCGCGAGCCCGGGTTCGAGCAGAGCGAGACCGTGCTCACCGGGTCGCGCGCCGCGGCCGCGGGCGGGTTCACGGCGGTCTTCGCGATGGCCAACACGAGCCCCGTGCAGGACACCGCGGGCGTCGTCGAGCAGGTCGCGTCGCTCGGCGAGCAGCACGGCTACGTCACGGTGCGGCCCATCGGCGCCGTGACGATCGGCCTCGCCGGCGAGCGGCTCTCGGAGATCGGCGCGATGGCGCGGTCCCGCGCGGCCGTGCGGGTGTTCTCCGACGACGGCAAGTGCGTGCACGACGCGCTGCTCATGCGCCGCGCGCTCGAGTACGTCACGACCTTCGACGGCGTCGTCGCCCAGCACGCGCAGGAGCCGCGGCTCACCGAGGGCGCCCAGATGAACGAGGGCGCGCTCGCGTCGGAGCTCGGCCTCGCCGGCTGGCCCGCGGTCGCCGAGGAGGCGATCATCGCGCGCGACGTGCTGCTCGCCGAGGCGGTCGGCGCGCGCCTGCACGTCTGCCACGTCTCGACCGCGGGCAGCGTCGAGGTCGTGCGCTGGGCGAAGGCCCGCGGCATCGCGGTCACGGCGGAGGTCACGCCGCACCACCTGCTGCTGACCGAGTCCGAGGCGGCCGGCTACGACGCGCGGTACAAGGTCAACCCGCCGCTGCGCCGGAGCGAGGATGTCGACGCGCTCCGCGCCGCCCTGGCCGACGGCACGATCGACATCGTCGCGACCGACCACGCCCCGCACCCCGTCGAGTCGAAGGAGGCGGCCTGGGCCGAGGCCTCGTTCGGCATGGTGGGTCTCGAGAGCGCGCTGAGCATCGTGCAGTCGGCGATGGTCGACACGGGACTGCTCGACTGGACCGGCGTCGCGCGCGTGCTCTCCGCGAAGCCGGCCGAGATCGGCCGCCTCGCCGGCTACGACGCCGCGTTCGCCGCCGGGGCGCCGGCGCACCTGACGCTCGTCGACCCGACCGCGCGTCGCACCTTCGCGATCGAGCACCTGCACGGCCGCAGCATCAACTCGCCCTACCTCGGCCGCGAGCTGCCGGGACGCGTCGTCGCGACCGTGCACGGCGGCGTGCCGACCGTGCTCGACGGCGAGCTGCGGCCCGCCGAGGAGGTCGCGCGTGGATAGGGTCACGCCGACGATCGTCATCGTCCTGATCGTGGGGCTCGTGTTCACGGGCCTCGCCCTCGGCTGGCGCGCGCGACGTCGTCGCCAGGCGGGGCTCCCCGCGCTCGCGTCGCCGCCGGCATCCCTCGCCCCCGCGGCCTACACGGGCGACGGGTTCTACGTCGCGACGACCGTCGCCGAGGCGCCGACCGACCGCATCGCCGTGCGCGGGCTCGGGTTCCGCTCGCGGGCCGCCCTCGCCGTGCACCCCGAGGGCGTCGTGCTCGGCATCGCCGGGCAGCCGGATGCCTTCATCGCCGCGACCGCGATCACGGGCGTCGGCCGGGCCACCTGGACGATCGACCGCGTCGTCGGCCGCGACGGCCTCGTCGTGCTGACCTGGACGCTCGGCGACACCGCGGTCGACACCTACCTCAAGACGGAGGACCCCGACGTGCTCGTCGGCGCTCTCCTGCCGCTCGCTCCCGCGAAGGAGAACTCATGACCGATCAGGCAGTGCTCGTGCTCGAGGACGGCACCCGCTACGAGGGCCGCGCCTACGGCGCCCGCGGGCGCACGCTGGGCGAGGCCGTCTTCGCGACCGGGATGACGGGCTACCAGGAGACGCTCACGGATCCGTCGTACGCGGGGCAGATCGTCGTGCAGACGGCCCCGCACATCGGCAACACAGGCATGAACGACGAGGACCCGGAGTCGCGCCGCATCTGGGTGGCCGGCTACGTCGTGCGCGACCCCTCGCGCGTCGTGAGCAACTTCCGCGCGACGCGGTCGCTCGACGACGAGCTCGCGTCGACCGGCATCGTCGGCATCTCGGGCATCGACACGCGCGCCGTGACCCGTCGCCTGCGCGACACCGGCTCGATGCGCGCGGGCGTCTTCTCGGGCGAGCATGCCGCGCTCCCCGCCGACGAGCAGCTCGCGATCGTGCGCGCCGCGCCGTCGATGTCGGGGCAGAACCTCTCCGCCCAGGTGTCGGTGAGCGAGCCGTCGGTGACCCCCGCGCGCGGCGAGCGGATCGGCAACCTCGCGATCCTCGACCTCGGCATCAAGCAGTCGACGATCGACAACCTCGCCTCCCGCGGCTTCGAGGTGCACGTGCTGCCGCAGGACGTGACGCTCGAGCAGGTGCTCGCGATCGACCCCGTCGCGGCCTTCTACTCCAACGGACCCGGCGACCCCGAGGCGTCGGACGCCCACGTCGCGCTGCTGCGCGAGCTGCTCGACCGCGAGCTGCCGTTCTTCGGCATCTGCTTCGGCAATCAGCTGCTCGGTCGCGCGCTCGGCTTCGGCACCTACAAGCTGCCGTTCGGCCACCGCGGCATCAACCAGCCGGTGCTCGACACGATGACGGGCCGGGTCGAGATCACGGCGCACAACCACGGGTTCGCGGTCGACGCCCCGCTCGACGGCCCCGTCGACTCCCCGCACGGCTACGGCAGGGTCGAGGTGAGCCATGTCGGCCTGAACGACCGCGTCGTGGAGGGGCTGCGGGCGCTCGACATCCCGGCCTTCTCGGTGCAGTACCACCCCGAGGCGGCCGCCGGGCCGCACGACGCCAACTACCTCTTCGACCGCTTCCGGGACCTGGTCCTCGCGCAGCAGAAGGCCAGCTGAATGCCCAAGCGTCCCGACATCCACTCGGTCCTCGTCATCGGATCGGGTCCGATCGTCATCGGCCAGGCCGCGGAGTTCGACTACTCGGGCACCCAGGCGTGCCGCGTGCTCCGCGAGGAGGGCGTGCGCGTCATCCTCGTGAATCCGAACCCGGCGACGATCATGACCGATCCCGACTTCGCCGACGCGACCTACATCGAGCCGATCACGAGCGAGGCGCTCGAGGCGATCATCGCGCACGAGAAGCCGGATGCGATCCTGCCGACCCTGGGCGGCCAGACGGCCCTCAACGCGGCGATCAAGCTCGACGAGGAGGGCATCCTCGCGAAGTACGGCGTCGAGCTCATCGGCGCCAAGGTCGACGCGATCAAGAAGGGCGAGGATCGCCAGCTCTTCAAGGAGCTCGTGCTCGACTCGGGCGCCGACGTGGCGCGCAGCCACATCGTGCACACGCTCGACGAGGCGATCTCCGCGGCCGACGACCTCGGCTACCCGCTCGTCGTGCGTCCGTCGTTCACGATGGGCGGGCTCGGCTCCGGCTTCGCCTACGACCGCGCCGAGCTCGAGCGCATGGTCACCGACGGTCTCCACCAGTCGCCGACCACCGAGGTGCTCCTCGAGGAGTCGATCCTCGGCTGGAAGGAGTACGAGCTCGAGCTCATGCGCGACACGAGCGACAACACCGTCGTCGTCTGCTCGATCGAGAACGTCGACCCGGTCGGCGTGCACACGGGCGACTCGATCACGGTCGCGCCGGCCCTCACGCTCACCGACCGTGAGTACCAGAACCTGCGGAACATCGGCATCGACATCATCCGCCGGGTCGGGGTCGACACGGGCGGCTGCAACATCCAGTTCGCGGTGCACCCCGACACGGGTCGCGTCATCGTCATCGAGATGAACCCGCGCGTCTCGCGGTCGTCGGCCCTGGCGTCGAAGGCGACGGGCTTCCCGATCGCGAAGATCGCCGCGAAGCTCGCGATCGGCTACCGGCTCGACGAGATCCCGAACGACATCACCCGCGTGACCCCGGCGAGCTTCGAGCCGACCCTCGACTACATCGTCGTGAAGGTGCCGCGCTTCGCGTTCGAGAAGTTCCCGTCGGCGGACGCCACGCTCACCACCACGATGAAGAGCGTCGGCGAGGCGATGGCGATCGGCCGCAACTACTCGACCGCGCTGCAGAAGGCCCTGCGCTCGCTCGAGAAGCGGGGGAGCTCGTTCCACTGGGGGCCCGAGCCGCGCACGAAGGCCGAGCTGCTCGAGGTCGCGAGGGTGCCCACCGACGGCCGCATCGTCACGCTCCAGCAGGCACTGCGCAAGGGCGCGACGATCGAGGAGGCGTTCGAGGCGACGAAGATCGATCCCTGGTTCCTCGACCAGATCGTGCTCATCAACGAGGTCGCCGACCGGCTCTCCGGCGCGCTCAAGCTCGACCGCGCGTTCTTCGTCGACGCGAAGGACCACGGCTTCTCGGATGCCCAGCTCGCCGAGCTGCGCGGACTCACCGAGCAGGAGGTGCGGAACCTCCGCTGGCAGCTCGGCGTGCGGCCGGTCTTCAAGACCGTCGACACGTGCGCGGGGGAGTTCCCGGCGCTCACGCCGTACCACTACTCGTCGTACGACTCCGAGACCGAGGTGCGTCCGTCGGACGCCCGCAAGATCGTCATCCTGGGCTCCGGCCCGAACCGCATCGGCCAGGGCGTCGAGTTCGACTACTCGTGCGTGCACGCCTCGTTCGCGCTCTCGGCGGCCGGGTTCGAGACGATCATGATCAACTGCAACCCCGAGACGGTGTCGACCGATTACGACACGTCCGACCGGCTGTACTTCGAGCCGCTCACGCTCGAGGACGTGCTCGAGGTCATCCACGCCGAGTCGCAGTCGGGCGAGCTCGTGGGCGTCGTCGTGCAGCTCGGCGGCCAGACCGCGCTCGGGCTCGCGAAGGGGCTCGAGGCCGCCGGGGTGCCGATCCTCGGCACGACGCCCGACGCGATCGACCTGGCCGAGGAGCGCGGGCTGTTCTCGCGCATCCTCGACGAGGCCGGGCTGCTCGCGCCGAAGAACGGCACGGCGACCGATGCGCCGTCCGCCGTGCGCGTCGCCGAGTCGATCGGCTACCCGGTGCTCGTGCGCCCGTCCTTCGTGCTCGGCGGTCGCGGCATGGAGATCGTCTACGACACCCCGAGCCTCGAGGACTACTTCGACCGCGTGCGCGAGCAGGCGATCATCGGACCCGGGTCGCCGCTGCTCGTCGACAGGTTCCTCGACGACGCGCTCGAGATCGACATCGACGCCCTCTACGACGGCTCCGAGCTCTACGTCGGCGGCATCATGGAGCACATCGAGGAGGCGGGCATCCACTCGGGCGACTCGGCGTGCACCCTGCCGCCCGTGACGCTCGGCCGCGACGTGCAGGATCGCGTCGTCGCCGCGACCCGCAAGATCGCCGAGGGGATCGGCGTGCGCGGCCTGCTCAACGTGCAGTTCGCGATCGGCGCGGGCGTGCTCTACGTGCTCGAGGCGAACCCGCGGGCCTCGCGCACCGTGCCGTTCGTGTCGAAGGCCCTCGGCATCCCGCTCGCGAAGGCGGCGTCGCTCGTCATGGCCGGTCGCAGCATCCGCGAGCTCGTCGCCGACGGGCTGCTGCCCGCCGAGGACGGCGAGCACGTGCCGCTGGACTCGCCGGTCTCGGTGAAGGAGGCCGTGCTGCCGTTCAAGCGGTTCCGCACGCGCGACGGGCAGATCGTCGACTCGGTGCTCGGGCCGGAGATGCGCTCGACCGGCGAGGTGATGGGCATCGACGCCGACTTCCCGCGCGCGTTCGCGAAGAGCCAGGATGCCGCCTACGGCGGGCTGCCCGAGTCGGGCACCGTGTTCGTCTCGGTCGCCGACCGCGACAAGCGCGCGATCGTGCTGCCCGTGCTGCGGCTGTCGCAGCTCGGCTTCGACATCGTCGCCACGGGCGGCACGGCCGAGGTGCTCGCCCGGAACGGCATCCGCACAGACACGGTGCGCAAGTACTTCATGGGTCAGGAGACCGTCGAGGGCGAGCCCTCCATCGTGGAGCTCATCAACGACGGCAGGATCGATGTCGTGATCAACACGCCGTCGGGACGCAGCGCGCGCGCCGACGGGTTCGAGATCCGCACGGCGACCGTGGCGGCCGACAAGCCGCTCTTCACGACGATCGCGCAGCTCGGCGCGGCGGTGGCCTCGTTCGAGGCGGCGCGCGGCGGCATCCGCGTGAGGTCGCTGCAGGACTACGCCCTCGACCGGGCGAAGGATCGCGCCGCGCGATGACCTTCGCCGCACGCCTGTTCCCGCTCCTCGACGAGCTCGGTGCGCTGTGCGTCGGGATCGACCCGCACGTGCCGCTGCTCGAGGCGTGGGGACTCCCCGCGACCGGCGCCGGCGCGCGCGAGTGCGGGTTGCGCGGGGTCGACGCCGCGGCCGGTCGCGTCGCCGTCGTCAAGCCGCAGGTCGCGTTCTTCGAGCGGTTCGGCTCGGCGGGCTTCGCCGCCCTCGAGGACGTGCTGCGCGCCGCCCGGTCGGCCGGCCTGCTCGTGATCGCCGACGGCAAGCGCGGCGACATCGGCTCGACCGTCGAGGCGTACGGTGACGCCTGGCTCTCGCCGGGATCGCCGCTCGAGGCCGACGCCATGACCGCGTACGCCTACCAGGGGCTCGGCTCGCTCGACGGCGTGCTGCGCCGCGCGGCGGAATGGGGCAAGGGCGTCATCGTCGTGACCGCGGCGTCCAACCCGGAGGCCGCGGC
>JAEWKY010000341.1 GCA_023457615.1 Actinomycetes bacterium
CCCCCACGCCGAGCGCGACCCCGTCCGAGGAGCCGGCCCCGATCGTGCTCGCGACCTCGGTCGTCATCGACTCGCGGCTCGTCGCGGCGTACGCGTCCGACGGCACGCAGCTCGCCGCGGTCGGCTACGACGAGACCGACCACGAGGCCGCGGCGACGCGCCTCACGCTCGTGCTCGGCTTCGAGCCGGTCGTCACGACGACGGGTGCGATCGGCACGGGCTGCGACGCGGACCAGACCGTCTACGACTTCGGCGGCTTCCTGCTGCGCTCCCCGGGGTACGTCGGTTCGATCGGCCCGATCGAGGTCGAGGTCGACGGCGGGATCACGACGAACGGCATCCCGATCGTGACCGTGGGCGGGGCGAGCATCGGCATGACGCGCGACGACTTCGACGCGACCGTCGGCGCCGTGACCGACCTCGGGTCGTACAGCGGCCGCAACTGGGTCGGCTTCGACCGCATCAACCCCGAGGCGCCGGAGTCCGACGCCATCGGGTCGCTCGCGCGGTTCGACGAGGGCCTCCTCGCCCAGTGGAACGCGCCGCTGTACTTCTACGGCGACTGCTGACGCGCTCCTCGCGTTGCCGTCCCCGCATCCGTCGTCTACTATCGAGAGGTTGTCCCGGAAACGGGGCTTCCCGTGTGCCGTCCGGGCTCGGTTCTCCGACACCTGGATCTCGGCATGCCGACAAGTGATCTTGGGTGGGACGTTCGTCCCACGGTAACCATTACGGAGGAAACCATGGCAGCTGTCTGCCAGGTGACCGGAGCCACTCCCGGTTTCGGCCACAACATCTCGCACTCGCACCGCCGCACGAAGCGCCGCTTCGACCCGAACGTGCAGAAGAAGAAGTACTACGTGCCGTCGCTCAAGCGCACGATCACCCTCACGCTGTCCGCCAAGGGCATCAAGGTGATCGACGCCCGTGGCATCGAGTCCGTGGTCCAGGACCTCCTGGCCCGTGGGGAGAAGATCTGATGGCCAAGAAGGCACAGGACGTCCGTCCCATCATCAAGCTCAAGTCGACGGCCGGCACCGGGTACACCTACGTGACCCGCAAGAACCGTCGCAACGACCCCGACCGCATCGTGCTCAAGAAGTACGACCCCGTGGTCCGCAAGCACGTCGAATTCCGAGAGGAGCGCTAAGCGCCATGGCCAAGAAGAGCAAGATCGCCAAGAACGACCAGCGCGCCGTGATCGTGGAGCGGTACGCCGCGAAGCGTCTCGAGCTGAAGAAGGCGCTCGTCGACCCGAACGGCACCGACGAGTCGCGCGAGGCCGCCCGCCTCGGGCTGCAGAAGCTCCCGCGCGACGCGTCGCCGGTGCGTCTGCGCAACCGCGACTCGATCGACGGCCGCCCCCGCGGTGTCCTCTCGCGGTACGGCATCTCGCGTGTGCGTTTCCGCGACATGGCGCACCGCGGCGAGCTGCCCGGCATCACCAAGTCGAGCTGGTAACCACTCCGCACGCCGCCATGGCCCCTATCCCGTCCGGACCGGGGCCTTCGCGTTTCCTGCACACACGCCCCGCAATCCCTGGAATGTCCGGGGTTTGCTGTTAGTTTCGAGGCGGTTCCGGGGGCGTTTCCCCGAGACGCCACCAGAAACACCACCAACGTCCAGGAGGACACATCATGGCTGACATCAACAAGGCGGACCTCGTCGCCGCCATCGCCGCGGACTCCGGCCAGGGTCAGGCTGCCGTCTCCAGCGTCATCGACTCGCTGTTCAGCGTCCTCTCGTCGTCGCTCAAGGACGGCAAGAAGGTCGCGATCCCGGGCTGGCTCAGCGTCGAGGCGACCAACCGCGCCGCGCGCACGGGCCGCAACCCCGCGACGGGCGAGACCATCCAGATCGCCGCCAGCAAGGGCGTCAAGATCTCGGCCGGCAGCAAGCTCAAGGCTGCCGTCAAGTAAGACCGCGTCACGGAGGGGCATCGGCGGAGTCGCCGGTGCCCCTCCTTCGTGCCCGGGGCTCCTTCGTGCCGGGGCATCCCGAGTTTCACGTCTCCACCGGCGTTCCTGCACGCGGACGCCGACGCGAGACGCGGATCTCCGGCGGCACGTAGGCTTTCGGGGTGCCCCGCCTCGCCTGGATCGCCGGTCCCGCCGCGCTCCTCGCGACCGCTCTGGTCGCCGTGCTCGTCGCCCTCGAGTTCGGCGGGGGCGCGATCCCCGGGCCGTTCGGCGGCGACGCGGTCGTGCTCGTCGCCCTGCCGCTCGCGAAGCTCGTCGTCAACCTCGGCATCGCGACGACGCTCGGATCGCTCCTGCTCGCGCTGTTCGCCCTCGACTCCGCGCAGCCCGAATACCACCGGGCGCTGGATGTGGCCGCCGCGGGCGCCGGCGTCTGGGCCGTGTCGGGGGTCGCATCGGCCTACCTCACGTTCTCGAGCGTCTACCAGCTGCGGCTCTCGTTCGATCAGGGCTACGGCCCGCAGCTCGCCACCTTCCTGACGCAGCAGCCCGGCGGTCGGGCGTGGCTCGTCTTCGTGCTCGTCGGCGCCCTGCTCACCGTCGTCTGCTTCGCGGTGCGCAACCGCACGCTCCTCGCGTTCGCCCTCGTGGGCGCGGGACTCGCCCTCGTGCCGCTCTCGTCCGACCTCGGCCACGCCTCGTCGAGCGCGAGCCACGACCAGGCCCTCACCGCGATCTGGCTGCACATGGTCTTCGCGGCGATCTGGGTCGGCGGACTCGTGACGCTCATCGCGCTCCGGCCCGTGCTCACCCCGGGCCGACTCGCGGCGATCCTCCCGCGGTACTCGACCCTCGCGCTCGTCTCGTTCGTGATCGTCGCGGTGTCCGGCTACGTGAGCGCCGCCATCCGTGTCGGCGACCTGCCGGCGCTCCTCACGCCGTACGGCATCCTCGTGATCGTCAAGGTCGCCGCGCTCGGCGTGCTCGGGCTCTACGGCGCGCTGCAGCGGCGGTGGCTCGTCGGCAAGGTCACGGGCGGGGGCGCTCCCCGGTGGTTCTGGCTGCTCGTCGCGAGCGAGCTCGCGGTCATGGGCGTCGCGTCGGGCGTCGCCGCGGCGCTGGCCCGCACGGCGAAGCCCGTCGTCGAGGGCGAGGTGCAGGCCGAGACCCAGACTCCCGCCGAGCTGCTCACCGAGAAGCCGCTTCCGCCGGAGCTCACCCCCGAGCGCTGGCTCACGTCGTGGAACCTCGACCTGCTCTGGGTGCTCGTCGCCGGGTTCGGCATCCTGTTCTACCTCGCCGGCGTCCGGCGCCTGCGCCGCCGCGGCGACCGCTGGCCGGTGCACCGCACGATCCTGTGGGTGCTCGGGATGCTCACGCTCGTGTGGATCACGAACGGCGCCCTCAACGTCTACGAGGCCTACCTGTTCAGCGCGC
This sequence comes from Actinomycetes bacterium, assembly GCA_023457615.1. Classification (GTDB taxonomy): domain Bacteria; phylum Actinomycetota; class Actinomycetes; order Actinomycetales; family Microbacteriaceae; genus Pseudolysinimonas_A. The sequence goes on from JAEWKY010000341.1 coordinate 3,357, forward strand.
ACATGATGGCGCACATGCTGCTGAGCATGACCGTCCCCGTGCTGCTCGTGCTGAGCGCGCCGATCACGCTCGGGATGCGGGCGATCCGCAAGCGCGACGACGGCAGCCGGGGTCCGCGCGAGTGGCTGCTGCTGATCGTGCACTCGCGCTACGCGGCCGTGCTCACCCACCCGCTCGTGTCCGGCATCCTCTTCGCGGCGTCGCTCTGGGTGTTCTACTACACGCCGATCTTCCGCTGGGCGACCGAGGATCACGTCGGCCACACCTGGATGGTCATCCACTTCCTCCTGACGGGCTACCTGTTCGCGCAGACCCTCGTCGGCATCGATCCGGTGGCCGGGCAGCCGCCCTACCCGCTGCGGCTCGTGCTGCTGCTCGCGACGATGGCGATGCACGCGTTCTTCGGGCTCTCGCTCATGACGGGCACGAGCCTCCTGCTCGCCGACTGGTACGGGGCGATGGGGCGCGACTGGGGCCCCGATCCGCTCACCGATCAGAACAACGCGGGCGGGATCGCGTGGAGCGTCGGCGAGATCCCGACCGTCGCGCTCGCCATCCTCGTCGCCTTCCTCTGGAGTCGCAGCGACGCGCGCGAGGCGAAGCGCAGCGACCGCAAGGCGGCGCGCGACGGCGACGCGGAGCTCGAGGAATACAACGCCATGCTGGCGCGCAGGCAGAGCGTCGCCGCGCGGGCCGCGAAGGAGGACTAGCCGAGCAGCTCGATCCGCAGGGTCGCGTCGTCGGCGAGGATCGTCACGAGGTAGGCCGCGCTCGCAGCCAGGTCGCGATCGAACGTCGTCACGCTGCCGTCGAAGAGCGACTGCACGTCGACCCGCAGGTGGGCGGTGAACGCGGCGGCGGGCACGCGCCAGCGGCCGGGCTGCCCGCCCGGCTCGAGATGCACCTCGGGGTACTCGGCGATCGACCACCGCGGCGGCGACACGACACGGTCGGCGATCGCGTGCCCGAGCGGGCAGCCGGTCGGGAAGAGCACCTCCTGCGTGGTGCACGCGTCGAGACTCGCGCCGACCTCCGCGGTGACGGCGATCGTGAAGACGAGGGCCGGCTGCACGTCGAGGGTCGCGCCGAGCTCGCTCCCGGGTCGCTCGGCGGCGACGTCGACGGGGTCGGCGCGCAGATAGTGCGAGCGGTGGTCGACGCGGTAGACGCCGGGCACGAGCAGGGCGTAGTCGACCGGGTCGGCGGTCCCCGTGCGGGCGGGCACCCCGGCCACGCGGAACCTGTCGTCGTGCTCGACCGTGAGGCGCAGCGTCGCGACGGGGGAGACGGCGAACCGCCATCGCGGGAAGACCCCGAGGGTCGCTCCCGCGCGCTCGACGGCGAAGGTCGAGACGCCGTGGCCGCGCGGGGACGCCCAGGCGTAGCTGACGAGCGTCACGCCGGCGTCGTCCGGCTCGACCGAGACCTCCCGCAGGCCCGCGATCCCGCCGAGCGCATCCTCCGCGAGGAAGTCGGTGCGCGCGCCCTCGGCGACCGTCACCCCCGGCAGCGCGAGGGCTCCGGCGGCGTCGCCGCGACCGATGGCCTCGAGGTACACGCGCACGAAGGCCGACGCTCCGAAGGTCGTGACGGAGAGCGCCGAGACGACGCCCGCACCCAGCGCCGCGACGATCAGCAGGACGACGAGCCAGCTCCCCACCACGCGTCGCACCCTCGCATCCTCGCATCCGACGAGCGCTTAGAGTGGCTCGGTGAGTCTGCCCCCGCTGTCGCCCGAGCAGGCGGCGGTCGTGGCGGCGATCGAGACGACGCGCGACCACATCTTCGTCACGGGCCGCGCGGGCACGGGCAAGTCGACCCTCCTCGAGTACCTGTCGTGGCATTCGAGCCACACGCTCGCGATCTGCGCGCCCACGGGCGTCGCGGCGCTCAACGTCGGCGGCCAGACCATCCATTCGCTGTTCCGGCTGCCGATCGGGGTCATCGCCGACCACGAGCTCGACCAGCCCCCCGAGCTGCGCAAGCTGCTGAGCGCGATCGACACGCTCGTCGTCGACGAGGTCTCGATGGTGAGCGCCGACCTCATGGATGCCATGGACCGCTCGCTGCGGCAGGCGCGGCAGCGTCCCCACGACGCGTTCGGCGGCGTGCAGATCGTGCTCTTCGGCGACCCGTACCAGCTCGCGCCCGTGCCCGGCGACGGCGACGAGCGCGCGTACTACGCCGACCGCTACCGCTCGATGTGGTTCTTCGACGCGAAGGTGTGGGACGAGGCCGACCTGCGCATCTACGAGCTCACGACGATCCACCGCCAGCACGAGCTCGAGTTCAAGCAGCTGCTCACGGCGGTGCGGCACGGCGTCGTGACGGCCGAGATGGCGGGTCGGCTCAACGAGGTGGGGGCACGACCGGCTCCGACCGAGGGCGCCATCACCCTCGCCACGACGAACGCGGCGGTGCAGGCGATCAACGCGCGCGGACTCGGACTGCTGCCGGGTCGCGCCCTGTCGGCCGTCGCGGAGGTGAACGGCGACTTCGGGTCGCGGGCGTTCCCGGCCGACGAGAGGCTCGAGCTCAAGGTCGGCGCGCAGGTGATGTTCCTGCGCAACGACACCGGCGTCGACCGCCGCTGGGTCAACGGGTCGATCGGCGAGGTCGTGAAGATCGGCGGAGGCGTCGTCACGGTCGAGATCGACGGCGAGGACCACGAGGTGCAGCCCGCGATCTGGGAGCGCTACAAGTACCACTACTCGCCGTTGACGAAGGCCCTCACGAAGGACGTCGTGGCGGAGTTCACGCAGTTCCCGCTGCGGCTCGCGTGGGCGGTCACCATCCACAAGTCGCAGGGCAAGTCGTACGATCAGGCGATCGTCGACCTCGGGGCGCGGTCGTTCGCGCCGGGGCAGACCTACGTCGCGCTCTCGCGCCTCACGGCCCTCGAGGGGCTCTACCTCACGCGGCCGCTGCGCCCGAGCGACATCATCGTCGACGAGAACGTGCGCCGCTTCATGTCGCGCGCGCAGACCGTGCCCGGCATCCAGGCCTGATCCCTGTCTCGCGGGTCGAGTGCCGCCGAAGGCGGTGTATCGAGACCGGGTACGTCGAACGTGGGTTTCGACACTCCCGCTGCGCGGGCACTCACACCGCGGGGAGGGAGCTAGGCGACGGCCTTCGCGCGCGTGAGGTCTTCGAAGAGCTCGGTGTTGAGCCGGTAGGCGTGCAGCACCTCGTCGATGACGCGCTCGCGCTCGACGTCGTCCCAGGCGGCCGCGTCGAGCTGCTCGCGGTAGGTCTCCTTGAACGCCTTCGGGTCGGCGATCTGGTCGAAGAGGTAGAACAGGATGCCGTTGGTCTCGAACCCGAAGTGGCGCTTCATGAGCCGGCCGATCGCCTGGCCCCCCGAGAGGTCGCCGAGGTAGCGGGTGTAGTGGTGCGCGACGAAGCCGCCGGCCCAGCCCTCCGCCTCGATCTCGCGGATGCGGGCGACATAGCGGTCGGTCGTCGGCAGCGGGGCGATCTGCTGCCTCCAGTCGGCGCCGAGCAGGAACTCGAGATCGGACTCGAGGGCCGGCAGGCGCGTGAGCTGCTCGCTCAGGAACGGCTGGGCCTCGGCATCCCCCGTGAAGCGGGCCGCGGCCGACTCGAGGGCCTCGTAGACGAAGTAGTGCTGGGCGACCAGGGCGACGTAGTCGTCGCGCGTGCCCTTGCCGGTCATGAGGTCGTGCATGAAGCCGGCTCCCTCGCTCTCGCCGTGGCCGGACCAGGTGCGCTCGCGCAGAGCCTGCGAGAAGGGGATGACGGTCACGGGAGCTCCAGAGGTAAGGGTGCCCTTATCGTCTCACACCCACCGGGCCCGGCCTAGCGCGAGGTCAGTGAGTGGGCTGCTCGTGGGGCGGCGGCAGCTCGCCGAGCCGCTGCGGGGCCTCGGTCGCGATGAGGGCGGGGATCGTGATGGCCGCGACGACGATCCCCGCGACGGCGATGCCGACGAGCGGATGCCGGGGCTCGGCGCGCGGGGCACGGCGCCGTCCGGCGGCGAGCCCGATCGCGACCACGAGGTCGAGCAGCGTCGCGGCGAGCATCGGCAGCGGTCGGGGACCCTCCGGCGACGCGGCGACGAGCAGCACGATCCACCCCGCCGGGGGCACGAGGGCGCCGACGATCGCCGCCCGCGGCACGGGGACCCCGGGGCGGGAGACGGCGAGCACCCCCCAGAGGAACTCCGCCGCGCCGATCGTCACGAGAGCGGCGGCGAGCCACGGCGAGGCCCCGACCGCGAGGGCCACGTGGATCAGTCCCGCCCCGAGTGCGGCGAACCCGAGCGAGCTCCGGGCGACCGCCGTCCAGCGCACGGCGGCGGCATCCGGAGTCATTCGAGGGCGGCGACGTCGCGCCGGGCGCCGAGCCCGACCGCGAGGTGCACGGTCGCGGCGGCGAACAGCACGACCTCGTCGGGGGCGATCATCCCGAGCACGTTCGCCTCGGATCCGATGAGGAACAGTCCCGCATAGCCGAGCGCGATCCAGGCGACGCCGACGCCGATGTTGGCGCGTCGGGCGGCCGCGATCCCGAGCGCCGCCCCGAGCACGAGGAGCACGGCGACGCCGACGAAGAGGATGCCGAGCGGCACGCGCGCCCCCAGCAGCGACAGCACCCCGTAGCCGCCGGACGCGACGCCCAGCGCGAGCGCGACGAGCCGGTTCGGCGAGCGGAGCAGGGCGCGCACCTCAGCTCACTCGTGCGGGCGCGGTTCGACGCCGAGCTTGCCGCAGGCGGCGTCGTAGAGCGCGACGATGTCGCGGCGGATCTCGGGGCGCTCGCTGAGCGGTCCCGAGGGCCACGGGATGTGCAGCTCGTGCTGCTCGCCCTCGAAGGCGTAGTGCCAGGTGCCGCCGTGCTCGTCGAGGTCGTGCATCGTCGCGTCGCGCACGTCGCGGCCCGAGAAGGCCGACACGATGAGCACGTTGTCCTCGATGTGGTCGTCGTTCATGTGGTGGAGCACCGCGGCCACGACCTCGGGCGAGAAGACTGCCATGCCCTCACGCTACCCGTCGACGTTCAGCCCCGGCGCGCGACCCTAGGGCTCGACCGTGATGGCGAAGCCGATCCCCGACCCTCGTCGGCCGACCGTCACCGTCGCCGACACCGCCGCACCGATCGCGGTGCCGTCGGCGAGGCTCGCGGAGTAGCTGTCGCCCTCGCCGTCGCGCTGCGACGCCGTGAGGTCGTCGGCGAGCCGGTCGAGATCGTCGGACGTCCAGCCGATGTTCTCGGCTCGGCTCTCGAGCAGCGCGACGAACTCCCGGTACGAGAGGGCGCCCCAGGGGGTGATCTCGAGCCGGGTGATGCGTCCCTGCTCCGTGGTGACGAGCACCGAGTCCATGAGGTCGAGCACGAGCGCCCCGTCGGGCGCGAGCACGCGCACCTGTAGGGGCACGTCGGCATCGATGAGCTGCTCGCCGTCGGGGCGACCGCCGAGGCGCTCGACGGGCACCGCATCCTCGCCGACGCGGAGGATGAGCACGCCCGTCGCCCTCGCGTAGTCGATGCCCGCCGGGGTCAGCATCGTCGAGCCGTCCGCGGCCCGCTGGTCGCTCGACGCGGGGCGATCAGGATCCACCCACCAGGAGTTGTGCACGGCCACCGTGGCGATCCCCATCCCCGCGACCACGACGACGAGCACGAGCGGCGCGAGCCAGTGCGTCACGAAGCGGTTCTCGCGGCGGGCCATGCTCCCAGTCTGCGCCTCGCTACTGTCGAACCCGATGTACGTGAAGATCTGCGGGCTGCGCTCCCGCGACTCCGTGAGGACCGCGCTGGATGCCGGCGCCGACGCGATCGGGTTCGTGGTCTCGCCGGGGAGTCCGCGCGACCTCGCGCCGGAGGCCGCAGCGGAGCTCGTCGCCTTCGCGGGCGGGGAGGCCTCGACCGTCCTCGTGGTGAGTCACACCCCGGTCGTGGAGGCCGTCGCGCTCGCCGAACGCATCGGCGTCGACATCCTGCAGCTCCATGGTCGCTACGGACAGCCGGATGTCGAGGTGGCGCTCGCCGCGGAACGCCGGGTGTGGCGCGCTGCCTCGGTCGCCGACGGCACCCCGCTCGAGGTCGGCGCGTGGGGCGAGGAGGTGCTGCTGCTCGACTCGCCCGTCGCGGGGTCGGGCCACCGGTGGGATGCCTCGGCGGTCGAGGCGGCGGGCAGGTGGATGCTCGCGGGCGGCCTGAATCCCGACAACGTCGCCGAGGCGATCGCGATCTCGCGACCGTGGGGCGTCGACGTGTCGAGCGGGGTCGAGTCGTCGCGCGGGGTGAAGGACGACGCCCTCATCCGGGCGTTCGTCGAGGCGGTACGTGGAGCGGATGACGGGAATCGAACCCGCGCTATCAGCTTGGGAAGCTGAAGTTCTGCCATTGAACTACATCCGCGTATCGGCCCAAGGGTGGAGCCCCGGGCCGACTCCGACACTCTACCCCGACCCCGGTACCCTCGACACATGCTGCTGAGCGACCGCGACATCCGCCTCGAGCTCGACGCCGGCCGGATCGGGCTCGACCCGCTCGACCGCGACATGATCCAGCCGTCGAGCATCGACGTGCGGCTCGACAGGTTCTTCCGGCTGTTCGACAACCACAAGTACCCGTTCATCGATCCGGCCGAGGACCAGCCCGAGCTGACCCGGCTGATCGAGACGAAGCCCGACGAGCCGTTCATCCTGCACCCCGGCGAGTTCGTGCTCGGATCGACGTTCGAGCTCGTCACGCTGCCCGACGACGTCGCCGCGCGGCTCGAGGGCAAGTCGTCGCTCGGTCGCCTCGGGCTGCTCACGCATTCCACGGCCGGCTTCGTCGATCCGGGCTTCTCGGGTCACGTGACGCTCGAGCTGAGCAACGTCGCGACGCTGCCGATCAAGTTGTGGCCCGGGATGAAGATCGGGCAGCTCTGCTTCATCCGCACGTCGTCGGCGGTCGAGAACCCCTACGGCTCCGGCCCCTACGGCAACCGCTACCAGGGGCAGCGCGGGCCGACGGCGTCCCGGTCGTTCCAGAACTTCCACCGCACCGACACGACCGTGACCGACGCGGGGTCTCCGGGCAACTAGCCACGGCCCTGCCAGGTCGCGACGTCGACGACGTTGCCCTCGGGGTCGATGAGCGACCAGTACTCGGGCGGGTTCGACCCGAGGAGCCGACCGCCGGCGGCGAGGATGCGGTCGACCCGCTCGAGCGCGACGTCGTGCGGCACGGAGACATCCACGTGGATGCGGTTGCGCGGCGGAACGTGCGCCTTGTCCTGGAACCAGATCGGCGGGCCGATGAGATCGGGCTGCAGGATGTCGGCGGGCCCGACCCGCACGTAGCCGAGGGCCGCCTGCCAGAACGCCATCACGGCATTCTGGTCGGCGACGTCGACGGCGAGCTGCACGTGCTGCACCTTCGACGGGTCGGCGGTGAGTCCGAGCTCGGCCGCGACGAACGAGATGCGCCGAGCGAGCTCGAGGTCGACCTCCGTGAGTCCCTCGCCGATCGTCAGCACCTGCACGGTGACGGAGTCGGTGCGGAGGTCGACCTGCGGGTTGTGGCCGAGCTCGTCGGCGATCTCGGCGATGCTGTCGAGGAAGCGCACGCCCTGGGCGAAGTCGAGGGTCGCGAAGTGCGCCTTGGCACCCCAGAAGAGCACGCGCCAGTCGGCGACCCCCTCGGCGGCGGAGAACTGGGCGTCGGTCAGCTGCGTCGGCATGGGCCGACGGTACTCGCGGCGTCGGACACCGCCGCTAGCCTCGCCGCATGAGCGTCGCCGACTCCCTCTTCGCGTCCGCCCCGGCGGAGGGCATCCCGGATCTCTTCGGCCCGCTGCTCGGCGACTGGCGCGTGCGCAACCGCTCACTCGACGAGGCGACGGGGGAGTGGCACGAGGTCGAGTTCACGTGGAGCTTCGCCCGCACCCTCGACGGGCGCGGCGTGCAGGACGTCATCGTGCTCGACGGCGGAGCGGTCGCCGGCACGACCGTGCGGGCGTGGGATGCCGACCGCGAGGTCTGGCGGGTCGCCTGGTTCGGGGTGCGGGGTCGCCATTTCTCGACCCACGTCGCGCGGGCGAGCGACGGCGGCATCCGGCTCGAGGGAACCGGGGAAGACGGCCGCGCGCTGCGCTGGGAGTTCGGCGAGCTCACCGACTCCGGGTTCGTCTGGGAGGGACGCGTCGAGACGGCCGACGGCTGGCTGCTCGAGCAGCGGATGGATGCCGTCAGGCGGCCGGGGCCGGGGGCGACGGCTTCCACTGCTTGAGCTGCAGCACGAGCCACGGACTGAAGGCGAACGGCGTCGCGTTGACCGCGGTCAGCAGATCCTTCGGCGCGACCCACGCCCAGTCGTCGACCTCGTCGCCGCGGGGCATCGGATCCTCCCGCACGAGCGTGCGGTAGACGGGGCAGATCTCGTTCTCGACGGTTCCCGAGGAGTCGACCGCTCGATACCTGAACGAGGGCAGCACGAGGTCGAGGTCGCCGATCGGCAGGGCGAGCTCCCGCAGACCGCGTCGGCGGACGGCATCCTCGACGTCCTCGCCGGGGCCGGGATGCCCGCAGAACGCGTTCGTCCAGACGCCGGGGAACGTGAGCTTCGTGATCGCCCGACGGGTCACGAGCACCCGGCCGCGCGCATCGAAGACGTGGCACGAGAAGGCGAGGTGCAGGGGCGTGTCCTCGCCGTGCACGGCGGCCTTGTCGGCGGTGCCGAGCGGCGCGCCGTCCTCCGCTAGCAGCACGACCTGCTCGGCGGAAGAAGGGGTGAGGGGCGTCATGGCGGCGATAGTCTGCGGGGATGGCGGGGATGGATGCGGCACTCACGGTCGCCGCCGAGCGGCAGTCGCAGGTGGACGCCGTTCTGGCGCGTCTGTTCAGCCTAGCCCGCAAGCGCGCCGAGCCCCTGGGCGCCGCGTACCTCGCGCTGTGGGACTCGATCGAGGCCGCCACGACGGGCGGCAAGCGGTTCCGGCCGCGCATGGTCTTCGCGGCCTACGAGTCGCTCGGCGGAGCGGACCGCGTCGCCGCGGCCCACGTCGGGGCCGCCTTCGAGCTGCTGCACACCTCGCTCTGCGTGCACGACGACGTCATCGACCGCGACTTCGTGCGCCGCGGACTGCCCAACGTCTCGGGCGTGTTCCGCCATCGCGCGCTCGACGCCGGCCAGACCGAGGCGGCCGCGGAGCACCACGGCATCAGCGCCGCCGTCATCGCGGGCGACCTCGCGCTCTTCAACGCCTACCGGCTCATCGACCGCAGCGGCGTCGGCGACGCCACGCGCGGGCGGCTCCTCGAGGTGATGGATCACGCCCTCTTCGCGAGCGCGGCCGGCGAGCTGATCGACATCGACTTCACGCTGCACCCCGACGCCCCGCACGTCGACGACATCCTCGCGATGGAACGCCTGAAGACGGCGGTGTACTCGTTCGAGGGTCCGCTGCAGGCGGGCGCGATCCTCGCGGGAGCCTCCGAGGAGACCGTGGCGACGCTCGGCGAGTTCGGGCGCGAGATCGGCATCGCCTATCAGCTCGTCGACGACGTGCTCGGCGTCTTCGGCACCGAGGAGGAGACCGGCAAGACCACGATCGGCGACCTGCGGGAGGGCAAGCGCACGGTGCTCATCGCCTACGCGTCGTCGGCGCCGGGCTGGGAGGAGCTCGCGCCGCTCTTCGGGGATGCGGAGCTCGACGACGAGGGCGCGGCACGACTGCGGGCCCACCTCGTGCAGTCCGGGGCCCGGGGATTCGCCGAGGGGCTCGCCCGCTACTACGCCAACCGTGCCCTCGCCCGCCTCGTCGAGCCGCACATCCCGGCCTCACTGCGCGAAGAGCTGCATCCCGTGGCCGACGCCGTGCTCGGGAGAGTCAAGTGAGGGATCGCGGCGGCGACGGAGGGCCGCGGCTGAGCCTGTACGACGACGTGGCGCAGCAGACCGCGAGCCTCGTCATCCGCCGGTACTCGACGTCGTTCGGGATGGCGTCGCGCCTGCTCGGCGTCGGCGTGCGGCAGGACGTCGAGAACGTCTACGCCCTCGTGCGGGTCGCGGACGAGATCGTCGACGGCGGCGCCGAGGAGGCCGGCCTCGATCGCCTGGCCGCGGGACGGCTGCTCAACGCGTACGAGCACGAGACGGAGCGCGCGCTCGAGGAGGGCTATTCGGCCGACCTCGTCGTGCACGCCTTCGCCCGCACCGCCCGCTCGGCCGGCTTCGGCGCCGAGCTCACGGCGCCGTTCTTCGCCTCGATGCGCGCGGACCTGCACGAGACCGTGCACGACGCGGAGTCGTTCGCCACCTACGTCTACGGCTCGGCGGAGGTCGTCGGGCTCATGTGCCTGCGGGTGTTCCTGCGCGGGGAGTCGCGCACGGCGGCCGAGCTCGAGACCCTCGAGACCGGCGCCCGCGCGCTCGGCGCGGCCTTCCAGAAGGTCAACTTCCTGCGCGACCTCGCGGCCGACTCCGAGACGCTCGGCCGCAGCTACTTCCCGGGCGTCGACGTGGCCCGGCTGACCGAGGAGCAGAAGACCGTCGTGCTCGACGACATCGACGCCGATCTCACCGCCGCCGAGGCGACCCTGCCGCTCCTCCCCGCGAGCTCGCGGCGCGCGGTGGCCCTCGCCCAGCGGCTGTTCGCCGAGCTCTCGCGGCGACTGCGCCGCACCCCGGCCTCGGCTCTCGTGAGCACGCGCGTGCGGGTGCCCGATCCCGTGAAGCTGCGGATCGCGCTCGGCGCGGCGATGGGCGGGCGCTCGTGAGCCGCGTGGTCATCGTCGGCGGCGGGATCGGCGGACTCGCGTCGGCGGCATTGCTCGCGCGCGAGGGCCACGACGTCGTGCTGCTGGAGCGCAACGCGGAACTCGGCGGGCGCGCGGGCTCGTGGGAGCGCGACGGGTTCCGCTTCGACACCGGTCCGTCGTGGTACCTCATGCCGGAGGTCTTCGACCACTTCTACAAGCTGCTCGGCACGACCGCGGAGGCGGAGCTCGACCTCGTGCAGCTCGACCCGGGATACCGCGTGTACGCGGAAGGCGAGGCCGAGCCGCTCGACGTCTCCGCCGACATCGCCGAGACGCTCGACACCTTCGAACGCGTCGAGCCGGGGTCGGCCCGCCGGCTCGAGCGCTACCTCGAACGCGCGCACGACATCTACGTGCTCGCGAAGGAGCGGTTCCTCTACTCGACGTTCGAGAAGCTCGGGCCGGTGTTCCGGGGCGAGCCCATGAGGCAGGGCGGACGGCTCGGGCGCCTGCTGCTCGAGCCGCTCGACAAGCTGGTCGACCGCACGGTGCGCGATCCGCGGCTGCGGCAGGTGCTCGGCTACCCCGCCGTGTTCCTCGGCTCGGCGCCCGCGCTCGCGCCGAGCATGTACTCGCTCATGAGCCACCTCGACCTCGTCGACGGCGTGCTCTATCCCGCGGGCGGTTTCACGCGCATCATCGCGAGCATCGAGGGACTCGCCCGACGGGCGGGCGCCGAGCTGCGCACGGACGCCGAGGTGCGTCGCATCGTCGTCTCCGGAGGGCGGGCGACGGGCGTCGAGCTCGCCGACGGGTCGATCGTCGAGGGCGACCTCGTCGTCTCGGCGGCCGACCTGCACCACACCGAGACGCAGCTGCTCGACGACCCCGCGTTGCGGAGCTACCCGGAGCAGTACTGGCAGAAGGCGGTCGCCGGCCCGAGCGCGCTGCTCGTGCTGCTCGGGGTGCAGGGCGAGCTGCCGCAGCTCGAGCACCACACCCTGTTCTTCGCGAGGGCGTGGGCCGAGAACTTCGAGGCGATCTTCGGACGCGCGCCGCGCATCCCCGACGTCCCCTCGTTCTACGTGTGCAAGCCGAGCGGCATCGACCCGACCGTCGCGCCGGAGGGTGCCGAGAACGTCTTCGTGCTCGTGCCGCTGCCCGCGGATCCGGGGCTCGGCAGGGGCGGCGTCGACGGCGCCGGCGACGAGGGGATGGAGGCGCTCGCCGATCGCGTCGTGGCGACCATGGCGGAGTGGGCCGGCATCCCGGATCTGGCGAATCGCGTCGTGCTGCGGCGCACGATCGGCCCCGCGGACTTCGAGAGCGACCTCAACGCCTGGAAGGGCACCGCGCTCGGCCCCGCGCACGTGCTCAGGCAGAGCGCGTTCTTCCGCCCGGGCAACGTCTCGAAGAAGGTGCGCGACCTCTACTACGTCGGCTCGTCGACCATCCCGGGCATCGGGCTGCCGATGTGCCTCATCTCGGCCGAGGTGCTCGTCAAGCGGCTGCGCGGCGACACCACCGCCGGACCGCTGCCGGAGCCGCTGCGCGCGGCGGCGACGACGCTTGCGGGGCGAGCGCTCGGATGAGCCTGCTCTACCTCGCGGCGCTCCTGGTCTCGATCACCGGGATGGTCGTGCTCGACCTGCGGTTCAGGCTGTTCTTCGCCGTCGCCCCCGTGCGCGCCGCGATCGTGATGGCGGTCGGCCTCGCGTTCTTCCTCGTCTGGGACGTCGCGGGCATCACGACGGGCATCTTCTTCCGCGGCAACCCCGGACTGCTCACGGGCGTGCTGCTCGGCCCCGAGCTGCCCCTCGAGGAGCTCTTCTTCCTCACCCTCCTCTGCTACACCGTCATGAACTCCTACGGGGCCTTCACCCGCTGGTCGAGTGGCGCCCGGCTTCGCCGGTCGCGTACCGAGACCGGGAGCGCCGACGAGTGACCTACTGGGCTCTGAACGCCGTCTTCCTCGGCTTCGTCGCCGTGATCGCCCTCATCGCGGTGTTCGCCCGCCGCTCGCCTTCCTGGCGCGCGGTCGGCCTCGCCGCGATCGTCGTGCTGCTCCTCACGGCCGTCTTCGACAACGTGCTCGTCGGCACCGGCATCGTCGGTTACGACCCCGCCCTGATCTCCGGCGCCAAGATCGGCGTCGCCCCCCTCGAGGACTTCGCCTACGCGATCGCCGCCCTCGTGCTGCTCCCGTCGCTCTGGTCGCTGCTCACGCCGCGGACGGCATCCGGGGCCCGCGAATGATCCGCGCGCTGTTCCTCACGAGCCGGCCGCTGAGCTGGGTCAACACGGCGTTCCCGTTCGCCGCCGCCTACGTCCTGAGCGTGCGCGAGGTCGACGCGACCCTGATCGTCGGAACCCTCTTCTTCCTCGTGCCCTACAACCTCGCGATGTACGGCATCAACGACGTCTTCGACTACCAGTCCGACCTGCACAACCCGCGCAAGGGCGGCGTCGAGGGCGCGCTGCTCGACCCGCGGTGGCACCGTCTCGTGCTGTGGCTCTCCGGCATCCTGGCGCTGCCGTTCGTCGTCTACCTCGTGGTGGTCGGCTCGCCGGCATCCTGGATCGCGCTCGCCGTGAGCCTCTTCGCGGTCGTCGCCTACTCGGCGGGCGGCCTGCGCTTCAAGGAGCGCCCCGTGCTCGACTCGCTCACCTCGAGCACCCACTTCGTCTCGCCCGCGGTCTACGGCCTGCTGCTCGGCGGGGCCACCTGGAACGGCGCGCTCGTGGCCGCCCTCGCCGCCTTCTTCCTCTGGGGCGCGGCCTCGCACGCCTTCGGAGCCGTGCAGGATGTCGTGGCCGATCGCGAGGGCGGCATCGCGTCGATCGCGACCGTCATCGGCGCGCGCCGCACCGTACGACTGTCGGTGACTCTCTACCTGCTCGCCGGCATCCTGCTGCTCGCGACGGAGTGGCCCGGCCCGCTCGCCGCCGCGCTCGCGCTGCCCTACGTGATCAACGCGCTCCCGTGGTGGCGCGTGACCGACGAGACGGCGCCCACCGCGAACCGCGGGTGGCGCCGCTTCCTCGGGCTCAACTTCGCGACGGGCTTCGCCGTCACGATGCTGCTGATCGCCTGGGTGCTGCTGGGGAACTAGGCCTCCGCGCGTCCCCCGGCGGCCTGGGCCGGCAGCTTCACGAAGAGGAAGAGCACGAGCCCGACCGCCAGGATGAGCAGGATGCCGAGGATCCCCCACGCCTGCACGCCGCCGGAGAGGGCGATCAGGGCGCCCCAGAGGAGCGGGGAGAAGAAGCTCGACGCCCGTCCCGTGGTCGCGTAGAGGCCGAAGAGCTCGCCTTCGCGGCCCACGGGTGCGATGCGCGTGAGGAGCGAGCGGCTCGCCGTCTGCGCCGGCCCGACGAACGAGGCGAGCAGGAGTCCTCCCGCCCAGAACACGGCCGGTCCGAGGTCGCGGAGGAGGAACACGAGGACGCCGACGACGACGAGACCGGTCAGTGCGAACACGATCACCCGCTTCGGTCCGAACGCGTCGTCGAAGCGCCCGGAGATGATCGTGCTGATCCCCGCGACGATGTTCGCCACGACCCCGAAGATGACGACGCCGAAGAAGTCGAACCCGAAGGTGATCGCGGCGATGGAGCCGGCGAACGTGAACACGCCCGCGAGGCCGTCGCGGTAGACGGCGCTCGCGAGGAGGAACCAGAAGATGCCGCGCGCGGTGCGCCACAGCTCGCGGATGTCCTGGAACAGCACGACGTAGGAACGGAAGAAGCCCACCCGCTCGCGGCCGGGAGCCGGCGCCGCCTCGGGCACGGCGAGGAACAGCGGGACGCAGAAGATCAGGGTCCAGACCGCGCAGCCCACGGCGACGAGGCGGAGTCCGGTCGACTGATCGAGCCCGCTCCATCCGGAGAGCTGCCAGCCGATCACGAGAGTGAGCATGATGATGCCGCCGAGGTAGCCGAAGCCCCAGCCCAGTCCGCTCACGCGCCCGACGGTCTCCTTCGTGGCGACCTGCGTGAGCATCGCGTAGTAGTTGACCGCCGCGATCTCGCTGATGACGCTCGCGAACGCGATGAGGATGGCGCCGAAGAGGAAGTAGCCGGGCTCGGGCTGCACGAAGAACAGCGCGCCGGTCGCGACGATGAGGAGGCCGGTCCAGATCGCGAGCCACCGCTTGCGGTTCCCGGCGGTGTCGTTGCGCTGACCGAGCACGGGCGCGACGAGCGCGATGATGAGCGCGCCGATGCCGATGATGAGGCCCATCTGGCCCGAGAGGTCGTCGTCGGTCTGGCCCGGACGACCGAAGAGCTCGGCGTCCTGGAGGTAGAGCGGCGCCCACACGAAGCTCAGCAGCACGGTGTTGTAGGGCTGCGCGGCCCAGTCCCAGAACGCCCAGGCGATCACGCGCTTCCGCGGCACGGGCTGCGTCTGGAGGCCGGTGAGCCCGGCGCCCTCCCCGCCGGAGCCGGGAGACGGGAGGTCGGGGCGGGGATCGGTCATGGCGACATGCTGCTTTCGTCAGGTGAACACCCGGTATCCACGCTGATCCGGGGTGATCGAAACCTACTCCTCTCTGATCCCGGGGGGCGCGATTGGGAATTGAGCCGGGGCGACTCAAGTTGGACTTGACAGCGGCTCCCCCGCGATTCAAACTTGATACCGCGCGACTCAAGGCTCATCGGCCCGCGCATCCGTTCTATCCAAGGAGCACACAGACACATGGCACGCGCAGTCGGAATCGACCTCGGAACCACCAACTCGGTGGTCGCCGTGCTCGAAGGTGGCGAGCCCACCGTCATCGCGAACGCCGAAGGCTTCCGCACGACCCCCTCGGTCGTGGCCTTCACGAAGGACGGCGAGGTGCTGGTCGGCGAGACCGCCAAGCGCCAGGCCGTCACCAACGTCGACCGCACGATCGCCTCGGTCAAGCGCCACATGGGCACCGACTGGAAGCAGGATGTCGACAGCAAGAAGTACACGCCGCAGGAGATCTCGGCGCGCATCCTCGCGAAGCTCAAGCGCGATGCGGAGCAGTACCTCGGCGAGGACGTGACCGATGCGGTCATCACGGTGCCGGCGTACTTCAACGACGCCGAGCGTCAGGCCACGAAGGAGGCCGGCGAGATCGCGGGCCTCAACGTCCTCCGCATCATCAACGAGCCGACCGCGGCGGCCCTCGCCTACGGCCTCGACAAGGGCAAGGAGGACGAGCTCATCCTCGTCTTCGACCTCGGCGGCGGCACGTTCGACGTCTCCCTGCTCGAGGTGGGCAAGGACGAGGACGGCTTCTCGACCATCCAGGTGCGGGCGACCGCGGGCGACAACCGGCTCGGCGGCGACGACTGGGACCAGCGGGTCGTCGAGCACCTCATCAAGAAGTTCAAGGAGACCACGGGCGTCGACGTCAGCAAGGACAAGATCGCCCTCCAGCGTCTCAAGGAGGCGGCCGAGCAGGCGAAGAAGGAGCTCTCCTCCTCGACGTCGGCGAGCATCCAGCTTCCCTACCTCTCGCTCACCGAGAACGGCCCCGCCAACCTCGACGAGACCATCACGCGCGCGCAGTTCGAGCAGATGACCTCCGACCTCCTCGACCGCACCAAGAAGCCGTTCGAGGACGTCATCAAGGAGGCGGGCGTCAAGCTGGCCGACATCGACCACGTGGTGCTCGTCGGCGGATCGACCCGCATGCCGGCCGTCACGGAGCTCGTGAAGAAGCTCACCGGCGGGCAGGAGCCCAACAAGGGCGTCAACCCGGATGAGGTGGTCGCCGTGGGCGCCGCTCTCCAGGCCGGCGTGCTGAAGGGCGAGCGCAAGGACGTCCTCCTCATCGACGTGACCCCCCTGAGCCTCGGCATCGAGACCAAGGGCGGCATCATGACGAAGCTCATCGACCGCAACACGGCGATCCCGACGAAGCGCAGCGAGACCTTCACGACC
This sequence comes from Actinomycetes bacterium, assembly GCA_023457615.1. Classification (GTDB taxonomy): domain Bacteria; phylum Actinomycetota; class Actinomycetes; order Actinomycetales; family Microbacteriaceae; genus Pseudolysinimonas_A. The sequence goes on from JAEWKY010000341.1 coordinate 19,989, forward strand.
GCCGACGACAACCAGCCGTCGGTCGCGATCCAGGTCTTCCAGGGCGAGCGCGAGTTCACGCGCGACAACAAGCCGCTCGGCACGTTCGAGCTCACCGGCATCGCGCCGGCCCCGCGCGGCGTGCCGCAGATCGAGGTCACCTTCGACCTCGACGCGAACGGCATCGTGCACGTCTCCGCGAAGGACAAGGGCACCGGCAAGGAGCAGTCGATGACCATCACGGGCGGCTCGTCGCTGCCCAAGGAGGACATCGAGCGCATGGTGCGCGAGGCCGAGGAGCACGCCGCCGAGGACAAGGCGCGGCGCGAGTCGGCCGAGGTGCGCAACAGCGCCGAGCAGCTCGTCTACTCGATCGACAAGCTGATCAAGGAGAACGAGGACAAGCTGCCCGACGACGTCAAGTCCGAGGTGCAGGGCGACGTCGACGCGCTCAAGACCGCCCTCCAGGGCGAGGACGACGACGCGGTGAAGACGGCGTTCGACAAGCTCAACGCGAGCCAGACCAAGCTCGGCGAGGCGATCTACAACGCCCCGACCACCGAGCCCGAGGCGGCGTTCGGCGAGTCCGAGGCGCAGGGCGAGGCGAGCGACGAGGACATCGTCGACGCCGAGATCGTCGACGACGAGCCGCAGGCCGACGAGCCGAAGAAGTAGGCATGGCCGACGAGTCGAAGAACGACGAGACCCCGGAGAAGGGCAAGAGCGAGCGCGACCGCGACGAGCGGGTGACCGGACCCGTCGGCGACGGGTTCCGGTCGCAGGCCGACGAGGCTGCCGAGGCGGCTGACGGCGGCGCGGAGACCGACGAGGTCACCGACACCGCCGCGGAGACGGGCGAGCCCCTCGTCGAGGAGGAGCCGCAGGGCGCCGAGGACGTCGAGCTCGTCGAGGCGCAGGATGCCGACGTGGAGTTCAGCGACGAGGATCTCGCGCTGCTCGCCGAGGCGGAGCGCGACCTGGTCGGCGAGTACCGCGAGCGCGCGGCGCGGGCGGAGGCGGAGCTCAAGAACTTCCGCACCCGCGTCGAGCGCGACCGGCAGGCGAACCGCGAGGCCGTGATCGCCGAGGTGATCCGCTCGCTCCTGCCGGCGATCGACGACCTCGACCGCGCCGACGTGCACGGCGATCTCGTCGAGGGCGCGCCGCTCACGCTCGTGGCTCAGAAGATCCGCGCGGGCTTCGAGAAGTACGGGCTCGCGAAGGTCGGCGAGAAGGGCGAGCGCTTCGATCCGAAGCTCCACGAGGCGATCGTGCGCATCCCCAGCGCCGACGTCGAGTTCGACACGGTCGCCGACGTCATCGAGCAGGGCTACCTCCTCGGCGAGCGCCTCATCCGCGCCGCCAAGGTCGCCGTCTCCTCGCCCGAGTAACCCGAGAGGCCCGGAGGTCGCATGGCCAGCCAGGACTGGTTCGAGAAGGACTTCTACGCGGTGCTCGGAGTGTCGAAGGACGTCACCGAGGCCGATCTGAAGAAGACCTACCGCAAGCTCGCGCGGCAGCACCATCCGGACTCCAACCCGGGGGATGCGGTCGCGGAGTCGCGCTTCAAGGAGATCAGCGAGGCGTACTCGGTGCTCTCCGACCCCGCGCTGCGCACCGAGTACGACCAGGTGCGCGCGATGGGGTCGGGCGCCCGGTTCACCTCGGGCGGCGCCGGGAGCGAGGGCTTCGACGACATCTTCCGCGGCTTTGGGCGCGGGGGACGGGCGTCGGCGAGCGACTTCGACGACATCCTCGGCAACCTCTTCGGCGGCGGGCGCTTCGGCCAGCCCTCGGGCGGCTACGGCGGCTTCGGCGGGCCCACCAAGGGCGGCGACATCACGGCGAACACGACCCTCGACTTCCTCACCGCGATCCGCGGCGACACGGTGTCGCTGCGGATGGCCGACGGCCGGGAGGTCAAGGTCAAGGTCCCCGCGGGCGTCTCCGACGGCCAGAAGATCCGGCTCAAGGGCAAGGGTCAGCCGAGCCCGGACGGCGGCGAGGCCGGCGACCTCGTCATCACGGTGACGGTGCGGCCGCATCCCGTGTTCGCGCGCGACGGCATCCACCTGCGTGTCGACGTGCCGGTGACGTTCGCGGAGGCCGCGCTCGGCGCGACGATCGAGGTGCCGACCCTCGACGGCGAGACGGTGCGGCTCAAGATCTCCGCGGGCACCCCGAGCGGACGCGTGCTGCGGGTGAAGGGCAAGGGCGTCACGACCGCGAAGGGCACCGGCGACCTGCTCGCCGAAGTCGTCGTCGCGGTGCCGGACAACCTGCCGACCGCCGCGATCGACGCGCTCGAGGCCTACGCGAAGCTGGCTCCCGACAACCCGCGGGACGAGCTCATCGCCCGAGCCCGCGCCGGGAGGTGAGAGCCGTGGCGGAGGTGGACATCGAGACCCCGTTGTTCGCGATCGCCGTCGCGGCCGAGCTCAGCGGGATGCACCCGCAGACGCTGCGCCAGTACGACAAGCTCGGGCTCGTCTCGCCGCGCCGCACGGCGGGGCAGTCGCGTCGGTACTCGATGCGGGATGTCGCCCAGCTGCGGGAGATCGCGCGCCTCTCGGCCGAGGGGCTCAACCTCGAGGGCATCCGCCGCATCCTCGAGCTCGAGAACGAGGTGCTCGGCCTGCGCGGACGCGTGCGCGAACTCGAGTCGGCGCTCGCCGAGGAGGTGCTCAACCGTCCGGGTCGCCGCGTCTTCGCGGCCGGATCCGCGGGCGAGGTCGTGCCCCTGCGGTCGGGCACGCGGGTGAAGAAGTCGACCTCGGTCGTCGTGTGGCGGCCGTTCGGTCCGAGGGACTAGAAGCAGAAGGAATCAGATGGCGAACATGCAGGGCGCTCCCTCCTCGCAGGAGGAGCAGAAGAGCGCACTCGAGCAGTACGGCATCAACCTCACCGAGATCGCGAAGAGCGGCAAGCTCGACCCGGTCATCGGTCGGGATGCCGAGATCCGCCGCATCAGCCAGGTGCTGACCCGGCGCACGAAGAACAACCCCGTGCTCATCGGGGAGCCCGGCGTCGGCAAGACGGCCGTCGTCGAAGGACTCGCCCAGCGCATCGTCGCGGGCGATGTCGCCGACTCGCTCAAGGACAAGCAGCTCGTGAGCCTCGACCTCGCGGCTCTCGTCGCGGGCGCGAAGTACCGCGGCGAGTTCGAGGAGCGGCTCAAGGCCGTGCTCAAGGAGATCGACGAGTCCGACGGTCAGGTCATCACGTTCATCGACGAGCTGCACACGCTCATGGGCGCGGGGGGCGGCGAGGGCTCGGTCGCGGCGGCCAACATGCTGAAGCCGATGCTCGCGCGCGGCGAGCTGCGGCTCATCGGCGCGACGACGCTCAACGAGTACCGCGAGTACATCGAGAAGGATGCCGCGCTCGAGCGCCGCTTCCAGCAGGTCTACGTGGGGGAGCCGTCGGTGGAGGACACCGTCGCGATCCTGCGCGGGCTCAAGGAGCGCTATGAGGCCCACCACAAGGTGACGATCGCCGACAGTGCCCTCGTGGCGGCGGCATCCCTCTCCAACCGTTACATCACGAGCCGCCAGCTGCCCGACAAGGCGATCGACCTCATCGACGAGGCTGCCTCGCGCTTGAAGATGGAGATCGACTCGAACCCGGTCGAGATCGACGAGCTCAAGCGCGCCGTCGACCGGCTGAAGATCGAGGAGCTCGCGCTCAAGAAGGAGAAGGACGAGGCGTCGAAGAGCCGCCTCGAGAAGCTGCGCGCCGACATGGCCGAGAAGGAGTCGCGGCTCGGCGAGCTGCAGACCCGCTGGCTCGCCGAGAAGGCGTCGCTGCACTCCGTCGGCGACCTCAAGACTCAGCTCAACGAGGCGCGCATCGAGCTCGACCGCGCGATGCGCGAGGGCGACTACCAGAAGGCGTCGAAGCTCAACTACGAGACCATCCCGGGCATCGAGACCCGGCTGAAGACCGCGGAGGCCGCGCAGCAGCCCGACGCCCCGCGCATGGTCAACGACCAGGTCACCGACGAGGACATCGCGGCGGTCGTCGCGGCCTGGACGGGCATCCCCGTCGACAAGCTGAAGCAGGGCGAGACCGAGAGGCTGCTGCACCTCGAGGCCGAGCTCGGCAAGCGGCTCATCGGTCAGAGGGATGCCGTCCGCGCCGTGAGCGAGGCCGTGCGGCGCACGCGGGCGGGCATCTCCGATCCCGACCGGCCGACGGGCTCCTTCCTGTTCCTCGGCCCGACGGGCGTCGGCAAGACCGAGCTCGCGAAGGCGCTCGCCGCGTATCTCTTCGACGACGAGAAGGCGCTCGTGCGCATCGACATGTCGGAGTACGGCGAGAAGTTCGCCGTGAGCCGGCTCGTCGGCGCCCCTCCCGGCTACGTCGGCTACGAGCAGGGCGGGCAGCTCACGGAGGCCGTGCGGCGCCGGCCGTACTCGGTGATCCTGCTCGACGAGGTCGAGAAGGCGCATCCCGAGGTCTTCGACATCCTGCTGCAGGTGCTCGACGACGGGCGGCTGACCGACGGGCAGGGCCGCACCGTCGACTTCCGGAACACGATCCTGATCCTCACGTCGAACCTCGGCTCGCAGATCCTCGTCGACACCGACCTGCCGTGGCAGCAGCGCGAGCAGGCCGTGCAGGAGCTCGTGCGTCAGGCCTTCAAGCCCGAGTTCGTGAACCGGCTCGACGACATCGTCGTGTTCTCGCCGCTCTCGACCGACGACCTCGGTCAGATCGTGTCGCTCTACATCGACCGGCTCGAGCGCCGCCTCGCCGAGCGCCGGCTGTCGCTCGCGGTGACCCCCGACGCCCGGTCGTGGCTCGCCGAGCGTGGCTACGACCCGATCTACGGCGCGCGCCCGCTGCGGCGGCTCATGCAGCACGAGATCGACGACAGGCTCGCGCGGGCGCTGCTCGCGGGCGACGTGCGCGACGGCGACACCGTGCGGGTCGACCTCGCGGGCGACGAGCTCAGCGTCGCGAGGCTCTGATCCTGAGGCGTCGGTTCTCGTCGTATCGCGGCCCCGTTCCGACGAGAACTGACGCCTCACATCAGGCGAGCGCGGGGATGACCTCGCGCTCGAACAGCTCGACGCCCGAACGGTCGTAGGCCGACTCGGGGAAGTAGTGGATGCTGTAGCCGAGCCCCAGGTCCCGGCGCGCGGCGAGCTCCTCGACGAGCTGCTCGGGGGTGCCGGCGAGACCCTCGCGCGAGGATCCCCGGTACTGCCCCGCGAGTGACGCCGCCGCCTCGGCGCCGATCGACCTCGCCATCCGGGCCTCGTAGGCGTCGACGCGCTCGGCGACCTCGGCCTCCGTCGCGCCGACGATCGTGTTGAAGTTGCTCGAGCGCGTGATCGCGTCGAAGTCGGTGCCGTGCTTCGCGCAGTGGCCGCGCAGGATCTCGCTCTTGCGCGCGAACTCCTCGGCGCCGCCGTTGAAGTTCGTGTACTGCGCGTGCTGCGCCGCGATGCGCAGCGTCACCTTCTCGCCGCCGCCCGCGACCCAGAGCGGGATGCCGCCCTCCTGCAGGGGGAGCGGACGCACGATCGCGCCGTTGACGCGGTAGTGCTCGCCGTCGAGGTCGGCGTGACCCTGGGTCCACGCCTGCCGGAGGATCTGCACGCCCTGGTCGAGCATCCGCAGCCGCTCGGGCGCCTCGGGGAACCCGTAGCCGTACGCGCGCCACTCGTGCTCGTACCAGCCCGCGCCGATGCCCATCTCGAGCCGTCCGCCCGACACGTGGTCGACGGTCGCGGCGACCTTCGCGAGGTAGGCCGGGTTGCGGTACGCGATGCACGTGCACATCTGGCCGAGCCGGATGCGGTCGGTGACCGCCGCGAACGCCGCCATGAGCGTCCACGCCTCGTGGGTCGCCTCCTCGCTCGGCACAGGAGTCGTGTGGAAGTGGTCGTAGACCCACAGCGACTCCCACGGGCCCGCCTCGGCGGCGAGGGCGAGCCGCTTCATCGTGGCCCAGTGCTCGGCGTCGGGGATGCCGACGAGGTCGAATCGCCAGCCTTGCGGGATGAAGAGACCGAAGCGCATACCTCGACCCTAAGACGCGTGAGGCCGTGACAAGCGTGGACGACATGTGTGTACAGTGTGTGCACACCCTGACCCTCGGAGTCCGCATGCGCATCCGCACCGTCCTGCTCACCGTCCCCGTGTGCGGGATCCTCACGCAGCCGCTCTGGGCTCCCCAGCTCGGCAGCGGCATCCTCGGCGAGGTGGCCGCGCTCGGCGTCGGGGGCGGGCTCGCCGCGCTCGCCGTCTTCTTCGGGCTCGTCGCGCTCTACGTGCAGACCCTCCGCGGACTGCTCACGGCGGTGCGACCCGAGGCGCGACGTCGCACGCCGCGCTCGCTCTGGCTCATGTTCGCGATCCCGCTCAACTTCGTGGAGGACTTCGAGATCGTCTCGGACCTCGCCGCGAGCCTTCGCGCCGACGGTGCGTTCGCGACGGGCGCGGTGCGCGCGTGGCGCGCGGTGGGCATCGGATGGTGCGCGCTGCAGCTCGTGTCGCTCCTCCCGGGCGAGGTCGGGCTCGCCGGGGGACTCCTGGCCATCGTCCTCTGGGCCGCGCACTGGCTGCACACCGTCATGCTCATCCGCCGCCGTCGTCGCACGGCAGACTGAGACCGTGCCCTCGCCACGCTTCGCTCGCGCCGACCCCGCCGTGCGCGAGCGCGTGCTCGAGGCGGTTCAGACCGCGGCCGAACGCGAGGGGCTCGAGCGCGTCTCGCTCCACCAGGTCATCGCCGACGCCGCGCTGTCGCGCTCGGCGGGATACACCTACTTCGACGGTCGTGACGAGCTGGTCGACTGGGCGATCGACGAGACCGTGCGACGCGCCGGCGAGGCCGTCGGCGAGTGGATGCCGGCGGCCGACGCCGCGGCACTCTGGACCGCGATCGCAGACGCGAGCCGTCGCGTGCGGGAGCACGTCCGCGCCCGACCGGCGCGTGCGCTCCTGCTCGCGGCCGCGCTGACGCCCCGGCGGGACGGGGCACCTCGCCCGCTGCCGACCGCGTGGATGTCGGCGGCGTATCGGAATGCCGAACGTCTCGGGCTCGTCGCACCCGGCATCCCGTCGGCGCTGCTCGAACGCGCGACGATCGCCGCGGTCGTGTCGCTCGACGAAGCCGAGCTCGCGGTGCCGGGCAGCGTGCGCGACGGCGACGTCGGCGCCGTGCTCGCGCGGCTGTGGGGCTCGGCCGGGCCGACCGCCTAGCCCGGGTCCGGGCTACTCGCGCGTCGGCGCGACCGGCTTGCGCGAGAGCGTCACCTTGCCATCGGTCGCCCCGATCGCCGCCGCCTCGGCCGCGGTGTCGTCGCCGTGCGCGTAGGTGTGGTGCAGCTCGACGGGCGCCGAGGCATCCCCGGTCTTCTTCTTCTGCCGTGCGCGGTAGACGAGGTTGAGCACCTCGACCACGACCGCGAAGGCCATCGGCACGTAGATGAGGGCCTTGTCGACCTTGATGCCGAAGCCGTCGACGATGAGGAAGACGCCGATCATCACGAGGAACGCGAGCGCGAGCAGCTTCACCGAGGGGTGCTTGTTGACGAACCCGAAGATGTGCTTCGACGCGAAGAGCATGATGCCGAACGACAGCACGACGGCGGCGATGATGACGAGCAGGTTGTCGACCATGCCGACGGCGGTGATGACCGAGTCGAACGAGAACACGAGGTCGATCACGAAGATCTGGCCGAGCACGGCGGCGAGCGTCGCGGTCTTCACGGAGCCCGTGCCGTGGTCGGCCCCCTCGAGCTTCTCGTGGATCTCCTTCACGGCCTTGTAGATGAGGAAGAGACCGCCGCCGATGAGGATGAGGTCGCGCCCGGAGAACCCGTAGCCGAAGAGCTCGAACAGGTCGTTCTTGAGCGAGATGATCCACGACGCCGCGAAGAGCAGCCCGATGCGGCCGAGCATCCCGAGGGTGAGTCCGATGTTGCGGGCGAACGCCTGCTGCCGCACGGGCAGCTTGCTCGCGAGGATCGAGATGAAGATGACGTTGTCGACGCCGAGCACGAGCTCGAGCACGAAGAGGGTGAGGAACGCCACGACGAGCTCGGGCGTGAAGTCGAGGGAGAATTCCACACTCGCACGGTAGCGGAGCACGACCCGTGAGCATGCCTCGACGCGGCCGGACGAGTAGCGTCGGACCCGTGCACGCGACTCTCATCCACGGCGAGAAGGACATCCGGTTCGAGGAGGTGCCCGATCCCATCCTCCGCGGTGACGACGACGCGATCGTGCGCGTCGTCGCGTCGTGCGTCTGCGGCTCGGACCTCTGGCCCTATCGCGGGGTGATCGCCTCCCGCGGGCGGATCGGCCACGAGTTCATCGGCATCGTCGAGCAGGTCGGGTCGAGCGTGGCCCGGGTGAGGGTCGGCGACTTCGTGATCGCCCCCTTCTACGTGTGCGACGGCACCTGTGCGAACTGCGTCAACGGCTACTCGACCTCGTGCCTGCAGGGCTCGTGGTGGGGCGGCGACGACCGGCGCGGGCATCCCGCCGACGGCGGTCAGGGCGAGCTCGTGCGCGTGCCTCTCGCCGACGGCACGCTCGCCGTCGTGCCCGGCCCGGTCGACGAGGCGCTCGTGCCGCACCTGCTCACGCTCTCCGACGTGATGGGCACCGGACACCACGCCGCCGTCTCGGCGGGGGTGCAGCCGGGCGACACCGTCGTGGTCGTCGGCGACGGCGCCGTCGGCCTGTGCGGCGTGCTCGCCGCCTCCCGGCTGGGCGCGTCGCGGGTCGTCGCCATGTCGCGGCACGAGTCGCGCGCGGCGCTCGCCCGCGAGTTCGGCGCGACGGATGTCGTGGCCGAGCGCGGCGACGAGGGCGTCCGCGTGATCCACGAGATGTTCGACGGCGTCGGGGCGATCCGGGTGCTGGAGTGCGTCGGCACGGAGGAGGCCATGTCGCAGGCCCACGGCGCGGCGCGCCCGGGCGGTCAGGTCGGCTTCGTCGGCGTTCCGCACCTCAATCCCGAGCTGCCGATGCGGCCGTGGTTCAACAAGAACGTCGGCCTGCGCGGCGGCATCGCGCCCGTGCGCGGCTACATCGAGGAGCTGCTGCCCGAGGTGCTGTCGGGCGCGCTGCAGCCCGGCAGGGTGTTCGATCTCGAGCTGCCGCTCTCCGAGGTGGCGGAGGCGTACGCCGCGATGGACGAGCGCCGCGCGATCAAGGTGCTGCTGCGCCCGTAGCCGGCCTCCGCGTCAGCGCACCTCGAACCGCGCGGCGCGCAGGCTCTCCTCGCGCGAGGACGGTCCGACCAGCACCTCGAACTCGCCGGGCTCGACGACGCGCTGCCCGTCGGCGTCGACGATCGAGCACGCGCTCGCGGGCAGTTCGAGCACGACCTCGCGGCTCTCGCCGGGCGCGAGCTCGACCCGCGTGAACGCCTTGAGCTCGCGGTCGGTCCAGCTCACCGAGGTGACGACGTCGCGCACGTAGAGCTGCACGACCTCGTGGGCCGGGCGGGCGCCGACGTTGCGCACCTCGACGGCGACCCGCACCGTGTCGTCGACGCCGTAGGCCTCGCGATCGACCGTGGGCTCGCCGTAGACGACGTCGGTATAGCCGAGACCCTCGCCGAAGGCGAACGGCGTGCGCTGCGTCAGGTCGGCGTAGCGGTCGCCGTGCTGGCCGCGGATCTGGTTGTAGTAGGTGGGCTGCTGCCCGACGTGCCGCGCGAACGAGATCGGCAGGCGTCCCGCCGGCTCGATCATCCCGAGCAGCAGCTCGGCGAGGGCCGTGCCTCCCTGCATCCCGGGGTTCGCCGCCCAGACGAGCGCCGCCGCCCGGTCGGCCGACGCGGGCAGCACGAGCGGCTTCGACGCCTGGAGGATGACGACGGTCGGCGTGCCGGTCGCGATCACGGCGTCGAGCAGCGCGGACTGGCCGCCGAGCAGCTCGAGCGTCGCCGTCGAGCGCCCCTCGCCGACGAGCTCGACG
>JAEWKY010000342.1 GCA_023457615.1 Actinomycetes bacterium
GTGCAGCGCCGTGCGACGCACCCCGCGGCCGGGGCCGGCGGCGAAGCGGTGCTCGACCCGACGTCGGCCGTCGAGGTACGCGATCCCCGCGAACGGCACGCCGGCGGGATCGACGCCGAACCGGGCGAGCGCGGGGAGCGCGCCGGGCATGAGCCCCTCGCCGCACGCCTTGTCGATCGCTCCCGCGCGCGGTTCGGCGACGACGACGTCGAGTCCCGCGAGACGCGCCTCGATCGCGACCGCGAGTCCCACCGGACCGCCGCCGGCGACGAGCACCTGCGTCTCGGTCACCCCGGGGCTGCGGCCTTCAGCGCGCGCTCCTCCGCCGGGATGCGGAAGCCCAGCAGCAGGATCGCGTTCAGCACCGTGAAGACGATCGCGGTGATCCAGGCCGTGTGCACGAGCGGGAGCGCGACCCCCTCGATCGCGACGATCCAGTAGTTCGGATGCCGCAGCCACGGGAACCGGTACAGCCCGCGACGCACGAGCGGCAGGCCCGGCACGACGATCACCCGCGTGTTCCACTGCCGCCCGAGCGACCCGATCACGAGGTACCGTCCGACCTGGCAGAGCACGGCCAGCACGAGCATCGGCCAGCCGAGCCCCGGGATGAAGGGTCGCTCGAGCAGCCACACCTCGGCGATCGCGCCGACGAGCAGTCCCGTGTGCAGGGCGACCATCGCGGGGAAGTGCCCGCGCCCCGACTCGACGCCGCCCTGCGCGAAGGCCCACGCCGCGTTGCGCTTCGAGATCGACAGCTCGACCAGTCGCTCGACCCCGGTGAGCAACACGAAGACCGTGAAGCCCACGGCCGTGCCGACGATCACGCCGCCCACCTCAGCAGCACGTACTCGCTCGTGACCCCGGGCCCGAGCGCGAAGAGCACCCCGTGCGTGCCGGGTGGCTGGTCGAGCGAGTCGGCGAGCACGTGCAGCACGCTCGACGACGACAGGTTGCCGGCCGTCTCGAGCGAGCGCCACGAGCGCTCGAGGTCGTCGCGCGACAGGCCCAGGCCGCGCTCGAAGGCCTCGAGCACGCGCGGGCCGCCCGGGTGCGCGATCCAGGCGCCCACGGCATCCCTCGCGACGCCGTTGGTGGCGAGGAGGCCCGCGACGTCGTCGGCGATGTTCGCGTCGATCGTGTCGGCGACCGCGGCCGTGAGCAGGATGCGGAACCCGGTGCCGCCGATGTCCCAGCCGATCACGCTCTCGCTGTCGGGATAGAGCTTCGTCGCGCTGCCCAGGATGTCGGGGCCGGGCAGTCCGAGTTCCGCCGCGCGCTCGGCGCCCGCGACGACGACGGCGGCCGCCCCGTCGCCGAAGAGCCCCGAGGCGACGAAGTTGGCGACGGAGTCGTCGTCGCGCTGGAGGGTGAGCGAGCACAGCTCGACCGAGACGAGCAGCGCGATCTCGCCCGGATGCCCCATCAGGTAGTCGTGCACGCGCGCGAGACCCGCGGCGCCGGCGACGCAGCCGAGCCCGAACGACGGCACGCGCTTGACGTCCTGGCGCATCCCGAGCTGCGGCACGAGCCGGGCGTCGATCGACGGCGCCGCGATGCCCGTCACCGACGTGAAGAAGAGGTAGTCGACGTCCTCCGGGTCGAGACCCGCCGCCTCGAGGGCATCCTGCACCGCGCGTGCCGCGAGCGCCGTCCCCTCGCGGATCCAGATGTCGTTTGCGTCGCCGAACGACCGCAGCTCGCGGTACTGCTCGATCGGCAGCACGGTGTGCCGCGTGCCGATGCCGCTCGACGCGTGGAACCGCTCGAGCACCGCGCGCTTGGTCGCGTCGTGCGTGATGAGGCCCGAGAGCTCGGCCGTGATGTCGGCCTGCGCGTAGGCATGCTCGGGGAGGGCGGGCGCGACCGCCACGATGCGCGACATGCCCGGAAGGTATCACCGCTTCCGGGCATGTCGAGGGGCCTTGCGGAGTGGGTTCCGAGACACCGCTCCGCGGCACTCAAGCCGCGGAGGGCGGGACCTCGCGCTGCTCGGGCCCGACGTACTGCGAGAGCGGGCGGATGAGCGCGTTGGCCTCGAGCTGCTCGCGGATGTGCGCCGTCCAGCCCGTCACGCGCGACGCGACGAACAGCGGCGTGAACAGCTCCGTCTCGAAGCCGATGAGGTGATACGCCGGCCCCGAGGGGTAGTCGAGGTTGGGCTTGATGCCCTTGCGCTCGTCCATCGCCTGCTCGAGGGTGTCGTAGAGCTCGGCGAGGTCGGGGCGGTCGTACTCCGTGACGAGGGTGTCGAGCGCGGCCTTCATCGTCGGCACGCGCGAGTCGCCGTTCTTGTAGACCCGGTGGCCGAAGCCCATGATCTTGCGCTTCTCGACGAGCGCCGCGTCGAGCCACTCGACGGCGTGGTCGGCCGAGCCGATCTCGTCGAAGACGTGCATGACCGCCTCGTTGGCGCCGCCGTGCAACGGACCCTTGAGGGCGCCGATCGCCGCGACGACCGCGGAGTACAGGTCGGCGAGGGTGCTCGTCACGACGCGCGCCGTGAACGTCGACGCGTTGAACGAGTGCTCGGCGTACAGGATCATCGAGACGTCGAACGCCGACACGACGACGAGGTCGGGCAGCGTGCCGAACGTCATGTGCAGGAAGTTCGCCGAGTAGCCGAGGTCGTCGCGGGGCTCGATCAGCTCGAGCCCGCGGCGACGGCGCTGGATGTAGGCGACGATCGACGGCAGCTGCGCGAACAGCGTCATCGCCTTGTCGAGGTTCGCGTCCGGGCTCGCGTCCGCGGCCGAGGGGTCGGCCGCGCCGAGCGCGCTCACGGCGGTGCGCACGACATCCATCGGATGCGCGTCGACGGGGAGCAGGTCGATCGCGTGCCTGGCGACCTCGGGCAGGTGCCGGCGCGAGCGCTCGAGCCGCTCGAAGCCCTCGAGCTGGCCGGGATCGGGGAGCTCGCCCTTCCAGAGCAGGTAGGCGACCTCCTCGAAGGTGCAGTTCGCGGCGAGCTCCTGCACGGGGTAGCCCCGGTAGAGCAGCGAGTTGGTCTCCGGGTTCACCTTCGACACCGAGGTGGTGTCGACGACGACGCCCGCGAGGCCCTTCCGGATGTCACTGTCGGTCATGTCAGCTCCTGTTGTTCGAGAGGTCGAAGGTGAAGACGTTGCTGTCGAAGTCGCCGTACGCGGCGTAGTCGACGAGCTCGTAGAGGCGGGCGCGGGTCTGCATCTCCGGCACGACGGCGGCGAGGCTCCCGGAGGCGGCGAGGGCGTCGAGCCCGCGCTCGATGGCGCCCATCGCGATGCGCTGCAGCGACACCGGGAAGATCACCATGTTCACGCCGACATCCTGCAGCTGCTGCACGGTGAAGAGGTCGCTCTTGCCGAACTCGGTCATGTTCGCGAGGATCGGCACCTCGACAGCGGCGCGCATCGCCTCGAACTCGGCGAGGTCGGCCATCGCCTCGGCGAAGATCGCGTCGGCGCCCGCATCCTGCAGCGCCTTCGCCCGCTCGGTCGCGGCGGTGAGGCCGCCGACCCCCCGGATGTCGGTGCGCGCCATGACGACGAACCCCGGGTCGCGACGCGCGGACACCGCGGCGCGGATGCGCTTCACGGCCGTCGACTCGTCGACGACGTCCTTCCCGTCGAGGTGGCCGCAGCGCTTCGGGTTCACCTGGTCCTCGAGGTGCACCCCCGCGACCCCGGCGTCCTCGAGGAGCTGCACCGTGCGGGCGACGTTCATCGGCTCGCCGAACCCGGTGTCGCCGTCGATGAGCGTCGGCAGGTCGGTGTTGCGCGAGATCTGCCCGCCGCGCTGCGCGACCTCGGTGAGGGTCGTGAGGCCGATGTCGGGCAGCCCGAGCTCGTTCGCCATGACGGCGCCGGAGATGTAGACCCCCTCGAAGCCCTTCTCCTGGATGAGCCGTGCGGAGAGCGGTGTGAACGCGCCGGGGAAGCGCTGGATGGTGCCGCTCGCGAGGCCGGCCCGGAACGCCTGCCGCTTCTCGGCGGGGGTGACGTGGGTGTGCAGCATCCTCAGAACAGCCCCTTCGGCGGAGTCGGAAGCCCGGTCGCGTGCACGTTGAGCGCCGCGAGCTCGACGGCCGTGAGCTCGGGCAGGCGCTCGGCGAGATCGAGGAAGCGCTGCACCTCGGCGTCGGCGAGCACGCCCTCGGCGAGGGTGCGGAACTTGTGCACGTACTGCGCGCGCGCGAACGGCCGGGCGCCGAGCGGATGCGCGTCGGCGACGGCGATCTCGTCGACGATGCGCGACCCGTCGGCGAGGTCGATCTCGACGCGACCGCCGAACGCCTTCTCGGCGAGGTCGTTCGAGTGGTACCGGCGGGTCCACTCGGGGTCTTCGACCGTCGACACCTTGTGCCAGAGCTCGACGGTGTCGGGTCGGGCGGCACGGGCGGGGAGGTAGGAGTCGACGTGGTGCCACGTGCCGTCCTGCAGCGCGACCGCGAAGATGTACGGGATCGAGTGGTCGAGCGTCTCGCGGCTCGCCGTCGGGTCGAACTTCTGCGGGTCGTTCGCGCCCGAGCCGATCACGTAGTGCGTGTGGTGGCTCGTGTGCAGCACGATGCGGGTCACGTTCGCCGGGTCGCGCAGCTCGGGATGGCGGGCGCCCAGGTCGCGCGCGAGGTCGATCCACGCCTGCGCCTGGTACTCGGCCGAGTGCTCCTTCGTGTAGGTGTCGAGGATCGCGCGCTTCGGCTCCCCGGCCTCGGGCAGCGGCACCTCGTACCGGCCCTCGGGACCGTCGAGCAGCCACGCGATCACGCCGTCCTCGCCCTCCCAGATCGGCGACGGGGAGGTCTGGCCGCGCATCGCCCGATCCACGGCCTCGACCGCCATCTTGCCCGCGAAGGCCGGCGCGTACGCCTTCCAGGTCGAGATCTCGCCCTTGCGCGACTGACGCGTCGCCGTCGTCGTGTGCAGCGCCTGCGAGACCGCCTGGTAGATCACGTCGGGGTCGAGTCCGAGCAGGGTGCCGAGGCCCGCCGCCGCCGAGGGGCCGAGGTGCGCGACGTGGTCGATCTTGTGCTGGTGCAGCGAGATCGCCTTCACGAGGTCGACCTGGATCTCGTAGCCGGTCGCGACGCCGCGCACGAGGGCGGCGCCGTCCGCCCCGGTGTGCTGCGCGACCGCGAGGATCGGCGGGATGTTGTCGCCCGGGTGCGAGTAGTCGGCCGCGAGGAAGGTGTCGTGGTAGTCGAGCTCGCGCACGGCGACCCCGTTCGCGAACGCCGCCCACTCGGGGCTGTAGCGCCCCTCGACCCCGAAGACCGTGGCGCCCGCGCCGGTCTTCGTCACCGGATGCGACTCCGCCTGCCCGCGTGCCGCGACGGCCGGGGCGCGCCCGATCGAGGCGACCGCGACGGCGGCGTTGTCGATCACGCGGTTGACGATCATCTCGGCGACCTCGGGCTCGACCGCGACCGGGTCCGCGGCGACCTGCGCGACCTTCCAGGCGAGCTGCTCCTGCTTCGGGAGGTGCTCGTCGGAGCGGTAGGTGCGGAGCGGGTGGATCTTCATGCGGTGCCTTTCTGAGCGTCGCGGGGCGCGAGGGTCGCGAGGATGGTGGTGAGGGATGCCTTGAGGTGCACGGTCGTCGCCGACGCGGCGAGCGCGGCATCCCCGTCGCGGATGGCGGCGCAGATGAGCCGGTGCTCCTCGGCGGAGCGCACGAGCCGCTCGGGGTCGTCGCTCGCGATGCGTCGGGCGCGGGCGAGGTGCAGTCGCACGCCGTCGAGGGCCCCGCGGTAGACGGCGTTGCCGAGGGCGTCGTCGAGCGCGACGTCGAACTCGGCGACGAGCGCGTAGTACGCCTCCACGCCGTCGTCGCGCAGCAGGGCGGGGGCGGCGGCGAAGCGGTCGACGAGGGCGTCGAAGACCCCGGGGTCGCGGCGCCGGGCAGCGAGCCGCGCGGCCTGGGTCTCGAGCGCCTCGCGCAGCTCGAACAGATCGGTGATGCTCTCGACCGACACCGCCGAGACGACGCCGGTGCGTCCGCGGGTCGTGTCGACGAGTCCCTCGAGCGCGAGGCGGGCGAGCGCGGCCCGCAGCGGGGTGCGCGAGACGCCGAGGCTCTCCGCGAGCTCGACCTCCGAGAGCGCGGTGCCGGGGGTCAGGCGCCCGGTGAGGATGTCCTCCCGCAGGGCCGAGTAGGCCTTCTCCGATGCGCGCACATCAGCACGTTACGCCCGTTCTGTATACAGAACAAGCGAGATGGCTGCCTCCACGGCATCCATTCGCCCGTTTCGTATGCAGAACCGGGGTCGCCGCCGCTGCAGGATCACCCGGGACGACGCGGCGAGGTGCGACTCGGGCGACGAGACCCTCAGCAGTCGCACGAGATCCCGGCGGCCGAGGGGCGCGGCGCGGTCAGGGTGTCGACGGCGCGCGTGATGCTGCCGGAGTCGTCGACGATCTCGAGGCCCTCGCGGGTCCAGTACTCGAAGCCGCCGATCATCTCCTTCACCGCGTAGCCGAGGCGGCTGAACTGCAGCGCCCCGCGGGTCGCGCCGTTGCAGCCCGGCCCCCAGCAGTACACGACCACCGGGGTGCCGATCGGGATGAGGTCGGCCGCGCGCTCGGGGATCTCCGCGTGCGGGAGGTGGATCGCGCCCGCGACGCGTCCCTGGTGCCAGGACGCGTGGCCGCGCACGTCGACGACGACGACCTCGTCGCCGCCCGCGAGCGCCGCGGCGACATCGGAGGGGTCGGTCTCGAAGCGCAGCCGTGCGGCGAAGTGCTCGATCGCGGCATCCTGCTCGGTGCTGGTCAGCGTCATGACGGCAGTCAAGCCCCGGGGACTCCCGCCGACCAGGGGCACCTCGGACAGCGAGCGCCGCATTCCCGCCAGTACTGTCGGAGGAGTGACAGACGAGACCCCCGTCGAGGCCCGCGCGAAGCGCCGACGGTTCGTCGACATCACCCCGCTTCGCGTCTCGCCGGCCTTCGCCCGGCTCTGGTTCGGCGGGGCGATCTCCGGCATCGGGGCGCAGCTCACGATCGTCGCGGTCGGGCTGCAGGTCTTCGAGATCACCCAGGACACCTTCGCCGTCGCTCTCGTCGGCGGCATCGGGCTCCTCCCGATGATCGTCGCGGGACTCTACGGGGGGATGCTCGCCGACGCCTTCGATCGCAAGCTCGTGCTCATCGTCAGCGCGCTCATCGGCTGGACGTCGACGATCGGCCTCGCGCTCATCGCGTGGTTCGACACGACGCTCGCGCATCCGTCGGTGTGGCCGCTCTACGTGCTCGCGACCCTCGGCTCGGTCGCCGCGACCGTGCAGATGACGACGCGCGCCTCGGTGACGCCGCGCCTCATCCCGGGCGAGCTCGTGCCCGCCGCGAGCGCGCTCAACGGCATCGCCTTCGGGGTGCAGCTCACGCTCGGCCCGGCTCTCGCGGGCGTGCTCGTCGCGACCGTCGGCTTCGGCTGGACCTACCTCGTCGACGTCGTGCTGTTCAGCACGATGTTCCTCGGCATCGTCACGCTCCCCCGCCTCGCCGCCGCCGAGGGGGTCGCGCGTCCGGGCTGGGAGTCGCTCAAGCAGGGCGTGGCCTTCCTGCGCACGGCGCCCAATATCCGCATGTCGTTCCTCGTCGACATCGTCGCGATGACCTTCGGGCGCCCGCACGTGCTGTTCCCCGCGCTCGGCACCTTCGTCTTCGGCGGGGGACCCGTCACCGTCGGCATCCTCACCGCGGCGATGGCGGTCGGCACCTTCCTCGCGAGCCTCTTCAGCGGACCCGTCGGGCAGGTGCATCGCCACGGCGTGGCCGTGGGTCGTGCGATCACCGTCTACGGCGGCTTCGTGCTCGTGCTCGGACTCACGGTGCTCGGCATGGAGCTCGCGCTCGCGAACGGCTGGGCGGCCCCCGTCGGCGAGGACATCTCGCAGGCCAACTTCGTCGCCCTCGGGATCGCGGCGTTCGCGATGCTCGGCATGGGCGCGAGCGACGAGATCAGCGCGATCTTCCGCGGCACGATGCTGCTCATGGCGGCGCCAGACGGGATGCGCGGCCGGCTGCAGGGCATCTTCACGGTCGTCGTGGCGGGAGGACCGCGCATCGGCGACCTCTACATCGGGGTGCTCGCGGTCGGCGTCGCCCTGTGGTTCCCGCCCGTGCTCGGCGGCATCCTCATCATCGGCCTCATCGCGCTGCTCGTGCGCGTGCAGACGTCGTTCCGCGCGTACGACGCGCGCACCCCGACCCCCTGACCCTTCCGCGGGGCTCACGGCTCCGAATCCCCGGCATGACCCGGGATGCCGCGCGTAGGGTGCTCGCATGACACGACCCCGCTGGTTCGCCGCGCTCGCGGGCATCGCCGCCGTGGCGTTCGGACTCGGGATCGCCGAGCTCGTCGCGGGCGTCCTCGCCCCGCGGGCGAGCCCGGTCGTCGTCGTCGGCTCGCTGCTCATCGACCTCGCCCCGCCGTGGGCGAAGGATGCCGCCATCGCGCTCTTCGGCACCGCCGACAAGGCCGCGCTGCTCGTCGGCATCGGGATCGTGCTGCTCGTGCTCGCGGGCGTCGCCGGCATCCTCCACACCTGGCGCCCGCTCGCCGCGCGGCTGCTCGTCGTCGCGGGCGGCGTCTTCGGCATCGTCGCGGCCATGACGCGCGAGGGGGCCTCGGTCCTGGATGCCGTGCCGGCCACCGCGGCGACCGTCGCGGCCGCGCTCGGGCTCGGCTTCCTGCTGAGCCGGCGTCCCGCCGCGCGCCCGCGGGAGAGCGACACGAGCCGGCGCGACTTCCTCGCCTGGACCGGGGGCGCGACCGGGATCGGGGTGCTCGGCCTCCTCGGCGGCCTGGCCCTTCAGTCGGGCGCCCGCGCGGTCACCGCCGTGCGCGAGACGTTCGCGCTCCCGTCGGCCGCCGTGCCCGCACCGCCGCTCCCGGCCGGCGCCGAGCTCGGCATCCCGCGCCTCTCCCCCGTCATCACGCCGAACGCCGAGTTCTACCGCATCGACACGGCCCTCCAGGTGCCGAACGTCGACCCCGCCGAGTGGAGCCTGCGCATCCACGGGCTCGTCGAGCAGGAGGTCGTGCTCACCTGGGACGAGCTCGTCGCGCTGCCGCTCGAGGAGAGCCGCACGACGCTCATGTGCGTGTCGAACGTCGTCGGCGGCGACCTCATCGGCACGGCGCTGTGGCTCGGCTACCCGCTGCGCGAGCTGCTCGCCCGAGCACGTCCCACGGCCCGCGCCGACATGGTGCTCTCGCGCAGCATCGACGGCTTCACCGCGTCGAGCCCGCTCGAGGCGTTCACCGACGACCGCAACGCGATCCTCGCGATCGGCATGAACGGCGAGCCGCTGCCGCTCGAGCACGGCTTCCCCGCGCGGCTCGTCGTGCCCGGGCTGTACGGCTACGTCTCGGCGACGAAGTGGGTCACCGAGCTCGAGGTGACGCGGTTCGACGCGGTCAGCGCCTACTGGACCGATCGGGGCTGGAGCGCCCGCGGCCCGATCAAGCTGCACTCGCGCATCGACGTGCCGCGGGGCACGATCGTCGCGGGTGAGACCGTCGTCGCAGGTGTCGCGTGGCACCAGCACACCGGCATCGCCCGCGTGGAGGTGTCGATCGACGACGGTCCCTGGCGCGAGGCCGAGCTCGCGACCGCGATCAGCGCCGACACGTGGGTGCAGTGGAGCTACCGCTGGGACGCGACGCCCGGCTCGCACGAACTCGCCGTGCGCGCGACGAGCGTCGACGGAGAGGTGCAGACGGCCGTGCAGCAGGGCGTCGTGCCCGACGGCGCGACGGGCCACCACCGGGTCTCCATCCCCGTCCAGTAGCGCGGCATCCTGCGTTGTGCCTCACGGTCCCCGGTTCCGAACGCGGACGGTGACGCACGACGTGGAGGGGCGGCCCCGCCGCGGGGGGGCTACTTCGAGGAGCCCGTCAGGGCGAGCACGCCGCCGAGGCCGATCATCATCACGCCGCCGGTCGTGCCGAGGTTCTCGACGCGCTTCGGGGAGCGGGCGAACCAGTCGCGCGCCGACCCCGCGGCGAGCGCCCACGCCCCGTCGGAGAGCAGCGCGAGCACGACGAAGATGCCGCCGAGCAGCAGCAGCTGTCCCGGCACCCATCCGTACGACGGGTCGACGAACTGCGGCAGCACCGCGAGGAAGAACGCGATCGTCTTCGGGTTGGTGACGCCGACGAGGAACCCCTCCGCGAGCATCCGCGGCGCCGACTTGTGACGGACCCCCGACGACATCGCGGCGGCGGCGCGCTTGCGGTGGCGGATCGCCTGCACGCCCAGGTACACGATGTAGGCCGCGCCGACGTACTTGATGATCGTGAAGATCACGACCGACTCGGCGATGATCGCCCCGACGCCGAAGGCGACCGCGACGATGATCGGCACGAGCCCGATCGCGTTCCCGAGCACGCTCAGCAGCCCGCCCCGCCGGCCGAGCGACAGCGATCGCCCGACGACGAACAGCACGGTCGGACCCGGCATGATCACCAGCACGACGGCCGCCACCAGGAAGGCGAGCAGGTTGGGCCAGGGGAGCATGGCGCAACGGTACTCCCGTCCGCGACGATCGAGGGATGCCGCCGCGCTTCGTGATCCTCCACGGCTGGGAGAACCGCCGACCCTCCGACCACTGGGAGCACTGGCTCTCCGACGAGCTCGCCGCCCGCGGGCACGAGGTCGACTACCCGCAGCTGCCGGAGCCCGACGCCCCCGACCTCGCCACGTGGCTCGAGCTGCTCGACGGGCTCGTGACCCGGGGCGAGCGCGAGGTGACGCTCGTCGCCCACAGCCTGGCGACCTCCCTCTGGCTCACGCGCCTCGCGCGCGGCGGCTCGACGGGCCTCGTCACCCGGCTCGCGCTCGTCGCGGTGCCGTCTCCCTCGATGCTCGCCCCCACGATCGTCGGCTCGTTCGTCGGATTCGCGCCGCGCCTCGAGGCGCTGCCGGGCGTCGAGACGCGGGTCTTCGAGGGCGAGGGCGACGAGTACTCCCCCGGCGGGCTGCGGGCCGAGTTCGACGTCGACCCGGGGGTGCCCGTCGAGCTCGTGCCTGGCGGCGGGCACCTCATCCCGGCGACGGGATTCGGGCCGTGGCCGCGGATGCTCGAGTGGGCTCTCGGCGACGGCGCACGGGGTGGGATGCTGGACGCATGACGAACGACGGACTTCGCTGGGGCGTGCTCGGAGCGGGCGGAATCGCCAAGGAGCAGGTCAGGGACATGAAGCTGCACGGCTTCGACGTCGTCGCGGTCGCCGCGCGCGATCTCGGCAAGGCGCGGGCCTGGGCCGACGAGATGGGCGTGCCGACGGCCTACGGCTCCTACGAGGAGCTCGCCGCCGACCCCGGGGTCGACGCGATCTACGTCGCGACCGTGCATCCCGCGCACGCCGAGTCCGCCCGCATCGCCCTCGAGGGCGGCAAGCACGTGCTCGTCGAGAAGCCCTTCACGATGGATGCGGGCGAGGCGCGGGAGCTCGTCGATCTCGCCGCGTCGAGGGGACTCGTGATCCTCGAGGCCATGTGGACGCGCTGGCTGCCGCACATGGTGCGCATCCGCGAGATCCTCGCCGAGGGACTGCTCGGCGACGTGCGGGTCGTGCTCGCCGACCACGACCAGAGCAACGAGCACGTCGAGCGCATGTACAAGCCCGAGCTCGGCGGCGGCGCGCTGCTCGACCTCGGCATCTACCCCGTGTCCTTCGCGTGGGACGTGCTCGGACCGCACGACTCGGTGCTCGCCTCGGCCACCCTCACCGACGCGGGCGTCGACCGCGAGACGGCCGTCATCCTCGGCTACCCGTCGGGCGCCCACGCGGTGCTGCAGACGCAGATGAGCGGCACGGGCCCGAACCGCGCCGCGATCGTCGGCACCGAGGGCCGCATCGAGATCGAGTCGGTCTGGTACAACGTCGTCGGCTTCACCCGGTACGACAAGGCGGGCGAGATCGTCGAGCGCTTCGACGAGGAGGTCGAGGGGCGCGGCATGCACTTCCAGGCCGCCGAGCTCGAGCGCATCGTCGCGTCGGGCCGGCTCGAGGGCGACATCCTGCCGCCGTCCGAGACCGTGGCGATCATGGAGACCCTCGACGAGGTGCGCCGGCAGATCGGACTCGAGTACCCGAAGCGCTGACCGGGCCGCGGCGGGAGGACTAGCCGCGCGACGTGAGGTTCCGCCACGATGTCGTCATGTCAGAGTGGACACCCATCGCGCTCGCCGTCGCCCTCGGAATCATCATGTTCGGGCTCGGCCTCTCGCTCACCGTCGCCGACTTCGCCCGCGTGGGGAAGCATCCGAAGGCCGTCTTCATCGCCCTCGCCTGTCAGCTGCTGCTGCTGCCGGCGATCTGCTTCGGGCTCGTCGCGCTGTTCCAGCTGCCGCCGATCCTCGCGGTCGGCATGGTGCTGCTCGCCGCGAGCCCGGGCGGCACCACGGCGAACCTCTACTCGCACCTGTTCCGCGGCGACGTCGCCCTCAACGTGACCCTCACGGCCATCAACTCGATCGTCGCGCTGTTCACGCTGCCGTTCCTCACCAACTTCGCGATCTCGCTGTTCCTGCCCGAGAACGAGACCCTCGGCATCCGCTTCGACAAGGCCGTCGAGGTCTTCGCGATCGTGCTCGGGCCCGTCGTGCTCGGCATGCTCGTGCGCCGGTTCTGGCCGCGGTTCGCCGACCGCATGGACCGGCCGGTGCGCATCGCGTCGATGATCATCCTCGCCGTCGTGATCGTCGGCGCGATCGTCTCCAACCGCGACCTGTTCTTCCCGAACCTCGCGAGCCTCGCCGGCATCACCGTGCTCTTCTGCCTCCTCTCGCTCACGATCGGGTTCCTCGTGCCGCGCCTGTTCCGCGTCGAGCCCCGTCAGGCCGTCGCGAGCGCGTTCGAGGTCGGCATCCACAACGCGACGCTCGCCATCGTGATCGCGCAGACGATCATCGGCAGCACCGAGATGTCGCTGCCGGCGGCCGTCTACGGCGTGCTGATGTTCTTCGTCGCGCTCGGCTTCGGGTTCCTCATCCGCCGCAGCGTGCCGACGAAGGCCGGGGAGCCGGCGACGACCGCCGCGGCGTCGTAGCGCGGGTCCTCAGGTCACGCCCCGCCGCCGAGCGACCGCAGCCGTTCGGCGGCGGCGGCGATCGCGGAGTCGGGGGCGGTGAGCGAGAAGCGCACGTACTCGGCCGACGAGCGACCGTAGAAGTGCCCCGGCACCGCGAGGACGCCGACCGCGCGCACGAGCCGCTCGACCGTCTCCCAGCCGTCGCGACCGTCGGTCGCCCACAGGAAGAGCCCCGCCTGGCTGTGCTCGATCCGGAAGCCGCCGTCCCGGAGCGCCGGGAGCAGCACGGCGCGACGCGCGCGGTAGAGCTCCTTCTGCGCGGCCACGTGCGCGTCGTCGCGCAGGGCCGCGACCATCGCGGCCTGCTGCGGGGCCGGCGGCCACATCCCGAGGTGGAGGCGGGCGTCGAGGAAGCGCGCGACGAGAGCCGGGTCGCCCGCCGCGAACGCCGCCCGGTAGCCCGCGAGGTTCGACTGCTTCGAGAGCGAGTACACCGAGAGCAGCCCGTCGAGGTCGCCGCCCGAGACGGCGGGGTCGAGGATGCTCGGCACGCGCTCGATCGCCCAGCGTCCCTCCCAGCCGAGCTCGGCGTAGCAC
>JAEWKY010000343.1 GCA_023457615.1 Actinomycetes bacterium
TCCCGCGGCCGCTCTCGTCGTGTCGGCTAGCCCGCGTCGGCGGCGAGCTCCTTGACCGCGTCGACGTCGAAGTCGTTCGCGCCCTCGATGAACTCGTCGGTCCAGAGCTGCTCGACCGTGATGCCCGGCTTGACCGTGCCCGCCGCGACCTGCAGCGAGTAGAAGGTCTGCACCTGCGCGTCGGTCGCGTATCCGTAGAGCCCCTCGACCGGCCCGCTCGCCGCGAGGCGCGCGTTGATCGCGTTGAGACCAGCCTCACGGGCCTCGGCCTCGTCGACGCCCGTCGGGATCAGGTTGGGGTACTCCTCCCAGCAGTCGTCGAGCGCCGCCTCGGGGTTCTCGCTCGCGAAGACGTAGGCCTTGTTCATGGCCCGCGTCATGCCGAGGGCGACCTCCGGGTTCTCCTCCAGCCACTGCGTCTTGGCGACGTAGACGACCTGGAAGCCGAGAGCCTTGGACTCGTCCGTCTGGATGGTGCGCAGCTCCTGGCCCAGGCTCTTGATGACCTCGTAGGCCGTGTCCCACAGGCCGAGAGCGTCGATCTGACCGCTCTGCAGCGCCGCGAGGGCCTCCGCGCCGAAGCCCGTCGGCAGGAACTCGATCGTGTCGGGGTCACCGCCCGCGAGCGCGACGAGACCCTTGGTGAAGGGGATCGAGCCGCTCTGCAGGCTCGGCACGCCGACCGTCTTGCCCTGGAGGTCGAGGAAGTCCTCGATGTCGCTGTCGGGCAGCACCGCCGGGTAGGCGTAGCTGCCGGTCACGACGTTCGCGAACGCCTTGACCTGCTGACCGTTCGAGATCCCCGCCATGAGCGGCGACGTGCCGACGACGACGACGTCGCTGTGGCCGGTCTCGAGCGACTGGAGGGCGAGCACGCTGCCCTCGGCGACCTCGACCGTGACGGCGAGGCCCTCCTCCTCGAAGAACCCCTCCATGAGCGGAACGCAGTCGTAGACCACGGACTCGAGCGAGGCGGGCGCGGGCAGGGTGAGCGTGACGGGGATCAGCTCCCCGTCGCCGCCGGTGCTGCCGCCGTCACCCGACGGGGTAGTGCAGCCGACGAGTGCCACCGCGGCGATCGCGGCGACGACGCCGAGTGCCGATGCCTTTCTGGACATTCAAACTCCTTTGTTCGTTTCTTGGCGGGGGTGGCGAAGCCCAGGGGGTGACTCGCGGAGGAGCGTCAGCTCTTCTCGCGGGCCCAGAAGGTGGCGCGCTTCTCGAGCGCCTTCATGCTCAGGTTCACGGCGAGGCCGACGATCATGAGGATGATGAGGATGGCGAACACGCCGGGGACGTTGAACGACGCGCGCTGCTCGTTCATCATCGTGCCGAGACCGTCGCGGGCGCCCACGAACTCCGCGACGATCGCGCCGAGCACGGCGAAGATCGCGCTGACGTGCAGGCCGGCGAAGACGTAGGGCATCGAGCCGGGCAGCCGGATGTAGCGGAAGACCTGCCACTTCGTCGCCCCGAGCGCGACGGCGAGCTCCTGCCGGTCGCGGTCGCGCAGCCGGAGGCCCTGCAGCGTGTTGACGAGGATCGGGAAGAAGCAGACCACCACGACCACGGCGATCTTCGACTCGATGCCGAAGCCGACCCAGATGATGATGAGCGGCGCGATCGCGATGAGCGGGGTCGACTGGAAGGCGACGATGTAGGGGAACAGGATGCGCTCGAGCCGCGGGAGCGAGGCGAGCAGCCCGCCCCCGACGAAGCCGAGCACGACGGCGATGAGGAATCCGACGAGTCCGGCCCACATCGAGTTGAGCAGCGGCTCCAGGTAGACGCCGCGCAGCATCCCGTCCCAGAAGGCGTGGAAGATCGACGACGGCGGCGGCACGAGCAGCGTCGACACGGCGCCGGAGCGCGTGTAGATCTCGAGCCCGATCACGACGACGACGAGCAGCAGGATGCTGAGGCCGGCGTTGACCAGGCGCGTGCGCGGCGAGGTCTTGCCGGCGGGGGTGATGTCGGTCGTGACGGCCTCGGTGACCGGGCCCTGGGTGTTGTTGAGGGAGGTGCTCATCGGTGTCGTTCCTCTCAGCTCGCGGCGGCCAGGTCGAAGGAGTGCCGCACGCGCGTCTCGACGTCGCGGAAGTCCTCGCCGACGTAGCTCTCCTGGGTTCGGGGTCGGGACAGGTCGACGTCGATGATCTCCGCGATGCGGCCCGGGCGCGCGGCCATCGCGACGATGCGGTCGGAGAGGAAGACGGCCTCCGAGATGTTGTGGGTGACGAACATGATCGTCGCACCGGTGCGCTTGTGGATGTCCTGCAGGTCGATGTTGAGCTTCTCGCGGGTCATCGCGTCGAGCGCCCCGAAGGGCTCGTCCATGAAGATGATCTCCGGCTCGAGCACGAGCGCGCGCGCGATCGACACGCGCTGCTGCATGCCGCCGGAGAGCTCCCAGGGGTACTTCGACTCGGTGCCGGTGAGGTTGAGCATCTCGAGCAGCTCGGCCGCGCGAGTCTTCGCCACCCTCATGTCGGCCTTCTGGATGACCGCCGGCAGCAGGATGTTGGCGAGCACGGTGCGCCACGGCAGGAGCGCGGCCGACTGGAAGACGACGCCCATCTTGCGCGGCGGGGGGTTCCCCGGGACGCCGTCGAAGCGCACGGTGCCGCTGGTCTGCGGCAGCAGGCCCGCGCAGATCTTCATGAGCGTCGTCTTGCCGCACCCGCTGGGGCCGATCACGCTGACGAACTCGCCGGCGCGGATGCTGAGGTTGACGTCGCTCAGGACGAGCGTGGAGTTGGCGGCGGCATCGACGTAGCTCTTGGAGACGTTGTCGACCGTGAGGAGGGCGTTCGCTGTCATCATTCCTGTCTTCGTTGACATTCGAGTCGCGCGGGGTTCGAGACTCGGTGCTCTCAGGATGCTACGGCAGGATATTCGAATCGTCAACGCTATTCGAATATCCTGCCGCTGATCTGTTACGCCTCAGCCGCCCTGGCCCACGAAACGGGCCGCGGGGGCGTCGAGCGACGCCGCGAGCTCGCGCTTGAGGATCTTGCCGCTCTCCGTCATCGGCCAGGAGTCGACCTCGAACACGTCGCGCGGCACCTTGAAGCTCGCCACGAGCGACGCGCAGTGCGCGATGATCGCCGCCGCGTCGAAGGTCGCTCCGGGGTGCATCGAGACGAACGCCACGGGCACCTGGCCCAGCCTCTCGTCCGGCCTCCCGACGACGGCGACCTCGGCGACGCCGTCGGCCGTGCGGACGACCCGCTCGACCTCGGCCGCCGAGACGTTCTCTCCCCCGGGCTTGATCATGTCCTTGATCCGGTCGACGAAGTAGAGGTTGCCGTCGGCGTCGAGGCGCCCGATGTCGCCGGTGTGGAACCAGCCGTCGGCGTCGATCGCCTCCCGCGTGGCCTCCTCGTTGCGGTAGTAGCCGATCATCACCGACCAGCCCCGGACGACGATCTCGCCCTCGACATCCGGGTCCGTGGTCACGGGCCCGCCCTCGCCGGGGCGGATGCCGACCTCGACCCCGGGGATCGGGCGCCCGCAGGAGTAGAGCCAGACGTCCTCGGGATCGTCGAGCGAGTTGATCGTCGTCGTGCCCGCGGTCTCGGTGAGGCCGTAGATCGTCGTCATGACCGGCACCCCCATCTCGCGGCTGATCACCTTGCGGAGCTCCGGCGTGCCGCCCGACCACGCCTTGGTGAGCGACGCGAAGAACTCGGGCCGGTAGTCGGGATGGGCGATCTCCATCGCGTACATCGCCGCCTGCCCCGTGCGCACCGTGCAGGCGTACTTGGGCACGAGCGCGAACACCGCCTCGGGCGAGTACCGCTCCGGCACGATCATCGTCGGCGACGCGCCGAGCGCCATGAGCGTCGTGGCCACCGACCCGCCGACGTGGTACATCGGCTGGGTCGAGAAATACACGTCGTCGGGGGTCACCGCCATCCGCTCGGCCAGGTACCAGGTGGCGCCGAGCGAGGAGCGGCTGTCGAGGAGCGCGCCCTTGGGGAAGGCGCTCGTGCCCGACGTGAACTGCAGGAGGACCGGATCGTCGGCGCGTCCCGCGAGCAGCGGCTGCGGCGAGTGCTCGCCCAGGGCGAGGAGCTCGGCCCAGGTGCGCCGAGCGCCGGAACCCCGCGTCGCCGCCGGCTCCAGGTCGAGGTGCGGCCGCTCGAGGGTGATCATCTCGATCGACCGGCCCTCGAGGGCGGCGGTGACCAGCTCGACGTAGTCCGTCTTGTGGTAGCTCTCGATGAGCACGATCGCCCGCGGTTCGGCGAGCCCGAGCACGAAGCCGATCTCGTCCCGGCGGTACCGGGTGTTGATCGGCACGATCAGGGCGCCGAGGTGGCTGCACGCCGTCTGCAGGATCGGCCACATCGCGCTGCCCGGGGCGAGGGCGGCGACGCGATCGCCCTTCGCGACCCCCAGCGCCGCGAGCCCGGCGGCCACGCGGTGCGAGGCCTCCCGCCACTGCGCGAAGGTCAGCGCCTGATGCCAGTCCGCTCCCTCGAAGTGGAAGGCCGTGCGATCGCCGAGGCGGTGGTGCGCGCGCTCGAGCGCCTCCGCCCAGGAGTAGTCGAGGATCTCGGCGAGTGGGGTGTCGGACATGGGGCTCCTGTCATGGGCCGTCCGGCCGTCGTCGGCCCCCGGCGAGAATATCATTCTTCCGTTCGGATTCGAAAGTGTCCTACTATTCGAATCCAGCGGGTTCAACCCGCGAGGTGAGCACGGACGACGTCGTCGAACGACGCCTCCGTCGTGAGCCCGAGCTGGTCGGCGCGAAGCGTGGCGAAGCGTGCCGGCCAGCTCGCCACGATCGCCTCGATCGCGGCGTCGCGCTCCCAGCGGATGAGGCTGCTCGTCGAGGCGCCGGTGACACGGTCGAGCGACGCCGCCATCTCCCGCGGCGTCGTCACGAGACCCGGGAGGTTCATCGCCGTCAGGCTCCCCCACGCCTCGTCGGAGGCCGACGCCGCGGCGAGGATGCCGTCGACGGTCGCGCGCGGCGACGAGATGACGATCGGGAGGTCGGGATCGACGGGGCACACCGACTCGATCCCGGCGAGCGGCTCGCGGATGATCCCCGAGACGAAGCTCGACGCCGCGGCGTTCGGCGCTCCCGGTCGCACGGCGACGGTCATGAGGCGCACCGACCGAGCCCGGATGAGTCCGCGGCGCGCGTAGTCGGCGACGAGCTGCTCGCCGATGAACTTCTGGATGCCGTAGCTCGACTGCGGTCGCGGCAGGGTGTCGTCGTCGACGACCGCGGGCGGCTCGTGCCACGGGTCGCGTCCGAAGACGGCGAGCGAGCTCGAGAACACGACCGTCGGGCGCGTGCCCCAGTCCCGGGCGCGCTCGAGCATCGCGCGCGTCGCGTCGACGTTGACCCGCATCCCGAGGTCGAGGTCGCGCTCGGCCGCGCTGCTCACGACGGCCGCCAGGTGCACGACGAGGTCGGCGGGCTCGAGCGCGGGCACCGTGTCCGCGAGGTCGCCCACCCGGACCTCGACCCGGGGGTCGTCCCCGAGGTCGTCGCGCGGCGCGGCCAGGTCGACGAGCGTTACCCGCTCGGCGCCC
This sequence comes from Actinomycetes bacterium, assembly GCA_023457615.1. GTDB lineage: Bacteria > Actinomycetota > Actinomycetes > Actinomycetales > Microbacteriaceae > Pseudolysinimonas_A. The sequence continues at coordinate 5,554 of JAEWKY010000343.1, forward strand.
CCGTCGAGCAGGCGGCGGGCCACGAGCTCGCCCAGGAACCCCGCGCCGCCGGTCACGATGGCCTTCATGCGGCCCTCCTCATTCGTAGATGGAAAGTGGTTTCGAAGATACGCCACATCGCAGAACCATCTGCGACTTAGCGAAAGCGCGGTGCTACCCTGGGCGGGTGAAGAGCGGCCCGGCGAAAGACACCATGGCGGTGGCGGTGCGCGACCGCATGCGCGCCGACATCCTCGGGGCCCGGCTCAAGCCGGGACAGCGCCTGATGTTCGCCGAGCTCAGCGAGCGCTACGGCGTGAGCGTCGGCGTCACGCGCGAGGCCCTCACCTGGCTCTCCAGCCAGGGGCTCGTCAAGGCCGTCGCCCACCAGGGCTACATGGTCACGCCGCTGAGCGTCGCCGAGCTCGACGAGCTGACCGACGCGCGCCTGCTCGTCGAGCCGCAGGTGCTCAAGCTGTCGATCGCCAACGGCGACACCGACTGGGAGGGCCTGATCGTGGCGGCACACCACGTGCTGAGCCGCACCCCCTCGTCGGCGGAGGGGTCCGACCCCGACGACGACAGCGCCCAGGACGCCTGGGCGGAGACGCACGCGGCGTACCACGAGGCCCTGTTCTCGGCCTGCCAGAACGCCCGGCTCATGCAGATCGTGCGCACGTTCTCGGAAGAGGCCGCGCTCTATCGGCGCTGGTCGGTGTCGCTCGGCCACATCAACCACGAGGCGGCGGCCGAGCACCGCGCGCTGCTCGAGCACTCCCTCGCCCGGGAGGCCGACAAGGCCGCCGACGTGCTGCGCGAGCACATCTCGCACACGCGTCAGATGCTCAAGGAGTACGTCGACGAAGAGGGCTGATTCGAACTTGTCTTGACAATTCGAATCTTCGCTGCTCGGATAGCTCCGACGGCGGCGCCGTCCGTGCGTCGAAGGAGCGAGAGTTGCAGCCGAGTGAGATCCGCGCCGACGTGCGCGCCCGGGCGGCACGTCGCATCCTGGCGGTGCTCGATGACGACCCGACCGGGTCGCAGTCGGTCCGCGGCGTGCAGGTCGTCACCGTCTTCGACGAGACCGAGTACGCCGCCGCGCTGGACACCGCCAGCCCCGCGCTCTTCGTGCTGACGAACACGCGCGGGCTCGACGAGCCCGACGCCGTCGCCCTCAACGCGCGCATCGCCGGGCAGCTGTTCGCGGTCGCGGCTGCGCGCGACGCCGAGCTCGACCTCGTGAGCCGCAGCGATTCCACGCTCCGGGGGCACGTGCTCGCCGAGCTCCGCGCGCTCGACGACGCTCGACGCGCCGCGGTCGGCACGGGCTTCGACGTGCTGCTCCTCGCGCCGGCGTTCTTCGAGGCGGGGCGCACGACCGTCGACGACATCCACCTCGTGCGCGTCGACGGGGTCGACGTGCCCGCCGGCGACACCGAGTACGCGCGCGACAAGACCTTCGGCTTCCGCTCCTCCGACCTCAAGGGCTTCCTCGCCGAGAAGTCGGGCGGCGAGATCGATCCCGGCGACGTGCGGTCGATCTCGCTCGACGACATCCGCTCCGGCGGGCCCGACCGCGTCGCCGAGCTGCTCGGCGGCCTGCGCGGAGGCGTCTACGTCGTGGTCAACGCCGAACGCGACTCCGACTACGACGTCGTCGCCCTCGGCGTCGCGCGAGCGCGGGAGGCGGGCGTGTCGATCCTGACGCGGTGCGGCCCCTCGTTCGTGCGCGCCCTCGCCGGCATCGAGCCCGGCGAGCCGCTCGAGCCCGCGGACATCTGGCCCGAGGGACGACGCCCCGGTCACGGGCTGATCGCCGTCGGCTCGCACGTGAGCGGGACGAGCCGTCAGGTCGCGCGGCTGCGCGAACGCGGGACCGCGCACGAGTTCGAGCTGCAGGTGAGCCAGGTGCTCGGCGACGACGCCGAGCGGGATGCCCACGTGGCCCAGCTGGGGGCGGCCGTCGGCGCCGCACTCGCCTCCGCGAACGTGCTGATCTACACGAGCCGCGAGGTCGTGGCGGGGGGTGACTCGAGGTCGAGCCTCGACATCGCCCGACGGGTCTCCGCGGCGCTCACCGAGGTCGCCGGACTCGCCCTCGCCGCGCGGCCCGCGTGGGTGGTCGCGAAGGGCGGGATCACGTCGCACGAGGTCGCCGTCGCGGGCTTCGGGGTGCGGCGGGCCGAGGTCGCGGGACAGCTCGGGCGCGGGATCATCTCCCTGTTCCGACCGCTGGCCGCGCGACCGGAGGCCGTCGGGATGCCGTACGTCGTCTTCGCGGGCAACGTCGGCACCGCGGACTCGCTCGCCGACGTGGTCGCGCTGCTCGACGCGACGCCCTGACCCGTCAGGCCGTGTACCCGCCCTCGACGGGCAGCACGATGCCGGTGACGTGGCTCGCCCGATCGCTGAGCAGCCACGCCGCCGCCTCCGCGACCTCCGCGGGGCGGGCGACCTTGCCGAGCGGCATCGCCGCGACCCGGCGGGCGACCGCGGCGGGGTCGGTGCTGTCCAGCAGCATCGGCGTCTCGGTCGGGCCGGGGGCGAGGGCGTTGACGCGGATGCCGACGGGCCCGTTGTCGTGCGCCGCCGCGCGGACGAGCCCGACGACGGCGTGCTTGGCCGCGGTGTAGGCGCCCAGCTCGGCGCTCCCGCGATACCCCGCGACGCTCGACGTGGTGACGATCGCGCCGGAGCCCTGCGCGCGCAGGACGCGCAGCTCCTCGCGCAGGCACAGCCACGCGGCCTTCACGTTGACCGCCATGACCTCGTCGAAGTCCGCCTCCGAGGTCGCGTCGAGGCGACCCCGGTGGGTCAGGCCGACGTTGTTGAACGCGCCGTCGAGACGGCCGAACCTGTCGACCGCCGTGTCGACGAACCGCGCCACGTCACGCGCGTCCGTCGCGTCGCCCGGTGCCGCCGCCGCGCGATGCCCGTCGGCCGCCAGCTCGTCGACGAGCTCGTCGAGCATCGCCGCGGACCGCGCCGCGACCACCACGGCGGCCCCCTCCTCGGCGAACAGCCGGGCGGCCGCGCGGCCGATCCCCGTGCTCGCGCCGACGATCAGGATGGTCTTGCTCTCGAGCAGCCGCATGCCGCCATCCTCGCATTTTCGACAACCTGGCCGGTATTCGAACCAAGAGTCGACGCGAGTTCAGGAGGCGGCGGGCTCGCCGTCGGGACGGCCGCGGCCGCCGAGCAGCTGCGCGAGCGCGGCCTCGGTGCCCTCGTCGACGGAACCGGCGGCCTCGGCATTGGCGGCGGCGAGCGCCTCGACGACCTCGTGACGCTGGATCCGGATGCCCCGCGGGGCGTCGACCCCGACACGCACGCCGTCGCGCCGGACGTCGATGATCGTCACGACGATGTCGTCGCCGATGAGGACCTTCTCGCCCTTCTTGCGCGTGACGACCAGCATGGCGTCACTTTAGCCGACGGCCCCCGGTTCGCCCCGCGGCAGGCCGAGGAGGCCGACCGTTCCCGCCGAGGCGGTGTGCGGGCCCGCGAGCGGCAGGTAGGCGTCGACCGGCCGGTGCCGGGCGAGCGCCGCGACCCAGGCCTTCGTGTCGTCGTGCTTGCGGGCCGGGTCGATCACGACCCACAGCCGGTCGGGGGCGATCTGCCGCACGCGGGTGTCGGCGGCGACGTGGGCGGGGTCGCCCGCGCCGAGCCCCCAGGCGAGGAAGAGGGGCAGGCCGGCCTCGCGGGCGTCCTCCTTCTGCAGCACGGCGGCGCGGCGGTCGTCGATGCGTCCGGCGGCGCGCGACTCGAGCCCGCCGCCGATGCGCAGGATGCCGGTGGCCCCCGCGAGATGCGCGGCGACGGGCAGCGCCTCGCCGAGCAGCCCGGCGATCATGACGAGCTCGCCGGGGATGCGACGCAGCACCGCGATCCGCGGCACCGAGCCGCTGCGCCCGAGCGGTCGGCGCGTGGCGAGCATCGACTCGAGGTCGCCGAGCACGCGGCCGAAGCCCGCGCCCTCCGTCGAGAGCGTCTCCGGCCCGACCTCGTCCTCGAGCGACGCGGCCGTGAACGAGGGCGCCGACGGATCGGGCAGCTCGACCACGAGGTCGAGGTAGCGCCGGGCGAAGAAGCCCGCGATCCCGCCGACCCGCACCTCGTCGATGCGCACGAGACGCGCCGACGGTCCGTGCACCTCGCGCACGTGCGCGCGGGGATCGCCCACCCGGGCGGGGTCACACCGCAATCGGATCCAGGACACGCACCACCCCCACGGTCTCGATCGCGGTCTGAGCGGCGGCGGCCTCCTGATAGGAGAGCACGGGCAGTCCGTCGCGCGCGGTGGACACGAGCCGCCGCACCGCGGGACGCAGCGCGGGGGCGCAGACCAGCACGACCTGCGTGCCCGACTGCCGCGACTGCTCGACGATGCCGCCGAGCGACGCGATCACCGCCTCGAGCCGCGCGGGATCGAGCACGATCTGCGCGCCGAGCTCCGACGGGCGCAGCGCCTCGAGCATCGCCTGCTCGAGCAGCGGCTCGATCATGACGACGTGCAGCCTGCCGCCCTCGAGGTGCGGCTGCGCGATGACCGGTCCGAGGGCGGCGCGCGCGGCCTCGATGAGCCCGTCGGGGTCGGTCGACACCTTGGCGCGCAGCGCGAGCGCCTCGTAGATGCGGCCGAGGTCGTTGATCGGCACCCGCTCGGCGAGCAGGCCCTGCAGCACGCGCTGCACCTCGGCGAGCGACAGGAGGCTCGGCACGAGCTCCTCGACGGCGGCGGGGTTGACCTGCTTGACGCCGTCGGTGAGCACCCGCACGTCCTCGCGCGACAGGAGCCGCGGGGCGTGCGACGAGATGATCGCGGAGAGGTGGGTGATGATGACGGACACCCTGTCGATGACCGTCGCTCCAGCCATCTCGGCGCCGTGCCGCATCTCGACCGGCACCCACTTGCCGGCCATGCCGAAGACCGGGTCGACCGTCTCGGTGCCGGGGAGCGCGTCGAGGGCGTCGCCGAGCGCGAGCACGCGGCCGACGGGCGCCGTGCCACGCCCGGCCTCGACGCCCGCGACGCGGATGACGTAGGTCGACAGCGGCAGCTCGACGTTGTCGCGCGTGCGCACGGGCGGCACGACGATGCCGAGCTCGAGCGCGAGCCGGCGGCGGAGCGCGCGCACCCGGCCCAGCAGGTCGTCGGAGCCGGAGGCGATCGGCACGAGGTCGGGCGAGAGCTGGATCTCGAGCGCGTGCACGCGCATCTGCTCGATGAGGTCCTCGGGCGCGTCCTTCGGCGTCTCGTCGGCGGCGGTCGCCTGCGCCTCGGCGGCCTCGAGCTCGCGCCGCCGCTTCCGGGCGGCGAGGCGGCGTCCCAGCACGATGAGGGTCAGCCCGACGATCGCGAACGGCACGATCGGCATCCCGGGGATGAGCCCGAGCACGATCGCCGCGGCGCCCGCGATCGTGACGGCGACGTGCGACTGCGTGAGCTGCGCCGACGTCGTCGTGCCCATGTCGGCCTCGGCGTTCGACCGCGTGACGATGACGCCCGTCGCGACGGCGAGCAGCAGCGCCGGGATCTGCGTGACGAGCCCGTCGCCGATCGTCATGATCGCGTAGGTGCCGAGGGCGTCCTCGACCGCCATCCCGCGCTGCAGCATCCCGATCGCGATGCCGCCGACGATGTTGACGACGATGATGATGATGCCCGCGATGGCGTCGCCCTTGACGAACTTCGAGGCGCCGTCCATCGCGCCGTAGAAGTCGGCCTCGGCGGAGATCTCCGCCCGGCGCGTGCGCGCCTCGGCCTCCGTGATCGCGCCCGCGTTGAGGTCGGCGTCGATCGCCATCTGCTTGCCGGGCATCGCGTCGAGCGTGAAGCGCGCGCCGACCTCGGCGACGCGCTCGGCGCCCTTCGTGACGACGACGAACTGGATGACGACGAGGATGAGGAAGATGACCGCGCCGATGATGAGCGAGTCGCCGACCGCGACGTGACCGAGCGCCTCGATGACCTGGCCGGCGAAGCCGTCACCGAGCACGAGCCGGGTCGAGGCGACGTTGAGCCCGAGCCGGAAGAGGGTCGCGACGAGCAGCAGCGACGGGAAGATCGAGAAGTCGAGCGGCTTCTTCACGAACATGCTGGTCAGCAGGATCACGAGCGCGAGCATGATGTTGACGATGATGAGCACGTCGAGCAGCGCGGCCGGGATCGGCACGACGAGCAGCACGACGATGCCGACGATGCCGACCGGCACGGCCAGGGTGGGCCAGTTCCTGCGCATGGTGTTCTCCGGGGGTTCTCAGGCGGCTGCGCTGAACGAGCGCAGGGGGCGGTGGATGCCGCGGGCGGAGCCGCGACGGGTCAGCGAGGCGACGAACGCGAGCAGTCGCGCGATCGCGGTGTAGAGCTCGACGGGGATCTCCTGCCCGACGTCGCACGCCGCGTAGACGGCGCGCGCGAGCGGGAGGTCCTCGATCATCGGCACGCCGTGCTGGGTCGCCTTCTCGCGGATGCGGCTGGCGACGTGGTCGGCGCCCTTCGCGACGACGCGCGGCGCGGAGCGGCCGGGCTCGTACCTGACGGCGACGGCGAGGTGGGTGGGGTTGAGCAGCACGACGTCCGCCGTGCCGACGGCGGCGATCATCCGGTTGCGACTCATCGCGATCTGCCGGCTGCGGCGCTGCGCCTTCACGTGCGGGTCGCCGTCGGTGTTCTTGTGCTCGTCGCGCGCCTCCTTCTTCGTGACGAAGGTGTGCTTGCGGTTGCGGCGGCGCACGACGAGCACGTCGACGAGGGCGAGCGCGAGGCCCGCGACGACCGCCGCCTGCAGCAGCAGCGTGATGCCGTCGCCCGCGACGTCGAGCACGGCGGCGAGCGAGAGGCGGCCGGCGCTCATCAGCACGGGCACGAGCGACTGCACGACGAGGAACAGCACGAGCCCGATGACGGCGGTCTTGAGCAGCCCCTTGCCGCCCTCCCAGAGCGCCTGCAGCCCGAACATGCGCTTGAGCCCGGCGACGAGGTCGAAGTTCCGCAGCGAGGCCTGCGGCGAGCGCAGATGGATGCCGCCCTGCGCCGCGACGGACGCGATCGCCGCGACCACGACGATGCCGAGCATCGGGGCGAGCGCCGGGACGACGGCATCCATCGCGTCCCTGGCGATCGCGACGGCGAGCTCCGGCTCGGGGTGGGCGATGACGTCGCGGAGCCTCAGCAGCACGGCGCCCGCGGCGGGGGCCGTCGCCTGGCCGACGGTCGCGAAGGTCGCGGCCGCGGCGGCGACGCCGACCCAGGCGCCCAGGTCGCGCGACGTGCCGATCGAGCCCTTGGTACGGGCCTCCTTGATCTTGCGCGGGGAGGCCTTCTCGGTGCGCTCTCCGGTGGTGTCGCTCACGGCTACCTCACCCCCAGCAGCGTCTGGACGGCGTCGTCGGTGACGGCCGCGACGACCCCCGGCAGCGCGGAGACGACGACGCCGGCGAACACGATCGTCAGCAGGATCTTCAGCGGGAAGCCGAGCGCGAACGCGTTGAGCGCGGGCGCGACGCGCGTGAGCAGGCCGAGGCCGGCATCCGCGAGGAAGAGCACGACGAGCAGCGGCGCGGCGATCTGCAGCGCCGCGAGGAACATCTGCCCGAGCCCGCCGAGCAGCAGCTCCCCCGTGGCCGGCATGTCGAGCCCCGCGCCGACGGGGATCGCGCCGAACGAGCGGAAGAGTCCGCCGAGCACGAGCTGGTAGCCGTCGGTGGCGAACAGCAGCGCGAGGGCGACGAGGTGGAAGAGCTTGGAGAACTGCGCGCCGTTCACCTGCGACATCGGGTCGAAGCCCTGCGCGAGCGAGAAGCCGCCGAAGAGGTCGATCATCGCGCCCGCCGACTGCACGGCCGAGAACGCGAGCATCACGAGGAAGCCCAGCGCCAGCCCGACGACGAGCTCGCCCGAGAGCGCGAGCAGGAACGCGCCGATCTCGAGCGACACGTAGTCGCCCGTCACCCGCGGGGCGACCGCGACGCCGAGCCCGACGCCGAGCATCGCCTTGATGCGCATCGGGATGGCGTTGTGGCTGAACGGGGGCGCGATGACGACGAACGCCGTCACCCGCACGCCCGCGAGCGCCACCGCCTCGATCCAGCCCATGCGCGCCTCACGCCCCGCCGACGAGCGACGGGATCCGCGCGAACAGGTCGGTGGTGAAGGTCACCATCTCGGCGATCATCCACTGCCCGCAGACGAGGAGGGCGACGGCGACGGCGACGGCCTTCGGCACGAACGACAGCGTCACCTCCTGGATCTGGGTGATCGACTGCACGAGCGAGATCGCGAAGCCGACGACGAGCGCCGTGACGAGCACGGGCGCGCCGAGCTTCGCCGCCACGAGGAGGGCGTCCTGGGCGAGATCGAGGACGGAGGCGGCATCCATCAGACCGTGTAGCTCCCCACGAGGTTCGTCACGAGGAGTCCCCAGCCGTCGACGAGCACGAAGAGCAGGATCTTGAACGGCAGCGACACCATCACCGGCGGGAGCATCATCATGCCCATCGCCATGAGGGCCGCTGAGACGACGAGGTCGATGACCAGGAACGGCACGAAGACGACGAAGCCGATGATGAACGCGGCGCGCAGCTCGGAGATCATGAACGCCGGGATGAGGGTCTGGATCGGCACCTCGCTCAGTCCCGCCGGGTTCGGCAGGCCCGCGGCACGGCTCATGAGCGCGAGGTCCTCCTCGCGGGTGTGGGCGAGCATGAACTGGCTGAGCGGCTGGAGGGCGGCGTCGACGGCCTCGCCGAACGACAGCGAGCCGTCGAGGTAGGGCTCCACGGCGACCACGTTCACGTCGGTCAGCACGGGCCACATGATGAACAGCGACAGGAAGAGCGTGAGCCCCGCGAGCACCTGGTTCGGCGGCACCGTCGTGAGGCCGAGCGCGTTCCGCGTCATCGACAGGACGACGAAGATCTTGGTGAACGACGTCATCATGAGCAGCAGCGCCGGCGCGACCGACAGCAGCGTGATGCCGATGAGCACGACGACGCTCGTCGAGGGCTCCCCGTTGCTCGCCGCCGTCCCGCTCCCCAGGAGACCGTCGAGGAGCCCCCCGAGATCCGTGGTGTCCGTCTCGTCCATGACTACGAGGCGCGCGGGAGAACTTCGAGGCGCTCCGCGAGCGGAACGGCGTTCGAGTAGTCCTTCGTGTTCTCGCGGGCCGGCGTGTTGCTCAGGAACGCCGCGAGCGCGGACGTCGCGCTGGTCGGGTGGCTCTGAGCACGAGGAGCGGATGCCGAGGCCGGCCCGGTCGGGACCTCCGCCTCGGGCGCGACTCGGATTCCGATCGCGCCGGCCAAGGTGCGGGTCATGTGCGGCAGGAGCTGCTCGCGCAGAGCGGGGACGTTCATCCGCCGTCGACGCGGCGTGGCGACATGCTCCTGGTCCCGGATCGTCGCGGAGGCGACCACCGTCGAGAGGGGGGTCCCGGTGGAGGCCTCGTCGAGGGCCTCGCGGAAGACGGCGGCGAAGTCGACGGGAGCGGGCTCGACGCCGGCCGAGGCAAGGGCCTCCTCGGCCGGCGCGGCGCCCCGGGTGCGGTCGCCTTCGGAGCCGATCGCCGCGGGTTCGGCGATCGTCGCGGCGACGGGGGTCGCCGCGAGCACCACGGGCGCGGCGGGGGCCGGCTCGAGGACGGAGATGCCCTGCTCGGTCACGCCGAGCACGAGCTTGACGCCGTCGATCTCGACGACGGTGATCGACGCCTTCGCCGTGAGGCGGTGGCTGCCGAGGACCTGGATGGGGCGCTTCGCGGCACCGCCGAAGCGCGCGGCGATCGCGGACTTCTTGCCGCCGCGGGTCATCTTGCGCTGCACGAACCAGATGAGGCCGAGCACGGCGCCGAGCGCGACGAGCACGCGGAGCGCCAGGAAGAGGGTCTCCATCAGGCGTTCTCCTCCGGGTCGAGGATGCGCGTGATGCGCACCGCGTAGTCCTGGTCGACGACGACGACCTCGCCGCGCGCGATCGGACGCCCGTTGAGCAGCACGTCGGCGGGGGCGCCTACCGAGCGGTCGAGCTCGATGACGGCGCCCGGCTCGAGCGCGAGCACCTCGCGCACGCTCATGCGCACGCGGCCGAGCTCGACGGTGAGGTCCATCGCGACGTTCGAGATGCGCCCCAGACGCGCGTCGACGGCCTCCGCGGTCGCGGTGCCGACCTCGGCGGCGCTGCGCACCGTGACGCCGAACCAGCCGACGACGCGGCCGCCGGCGCGGAGCTCGTACGCGGTGCGGCCCGGGTCGGCG
>JAEWKY010000344.1 GCA_023457615.1 Actinomycetes bacterium
CGTCCGGCATCCCGGGCCGCCTCGCGCGCCTCGACGCGCGCCTCCCGCGCCGCCGCCGCGAGGTCGGCCTTGAGCGTGCGCATGGCGTCGTTGACCGACGCCCGCACCTCGTCGGCGAGCCTGCGCACCGAGTCGCTGAACTCGCTCTCGATGCCCTCGAGCTCGGGCTCCCGCGCCTCGAGCTCGGCCCGACCGGCGTCCGTGATCGCGTAGACGGTCTTGCGGCCGTCCGCGGTCTTGGTGACGAGGCCCTCCTCCTCGAGCTTGCCGAGGCGCGGGTAGATCGTCCCGGCGCTCGGGGCGTACGTCCCGCCCGAGGAGTCGGTGAGCGCCTGGATGATCTCGTAGCCGTGCATCGGCCGCTCGACCAGGAGGCGCAGCAGGTACAGCCGGAGGTGTCCGTGCGCGAAGACCGCGGGACTCACGGCGCCGGGGTCGCGTCGGCGGCCGGAGCCGTGGCGCGTGCCGCGTGCAGCACGCTCACGTCGCCGCTCACGGTGTTGACGCGGAAGTCGGTCCAGCGGCCCTCGAGCACCCCGTGCTTGCCCGTGAACTTGCCCCGCACGCCGCGGATCGACGAGTCGTCGAGCTGCAGCTTGCCGCTCACGGTCGAGATCGCGTAGGCGGCGGCGACGCCGGGCTCGAAGCGCGCGGTGACGTTGCCGCTCACGGTGTTGACCTTCACGAGGTCGGGGATGTCGAGCAGGTCGAGATAGACCTCGCCGCTCACCCCGTCGCTCGTGAACGAGATGACGGTCCCGGTCGCCGTGATGTCGCCGCTCACGGTGTGCGCGGTGATCTTGCCGTAGTGGTTCCGCGCGGTGAGCTCGCCGCTCACCGAGTTGAGCCGCAGGTCTCCGGCGATCCCGTCGGTCGTGACGTCGCCGCTCACGGTGCTGAGGTCGGCCTCCTCCTGGAGCCCACTCACGAGGGCGGTCGCGCTCACGACGCCGAGCTTGAGGAAGACGTCGCGTGGCACGAGCACGCTCACGTCGGCGCGCGCGGCGCCGGGGCGGAAGTTGCGGAACACGTCGAGCCAGTTCTCCCAGGAGAGCTGCGCGTGGTCGATCTCGAGCCGGTCGCCGTCGGCGGTGATGCGGATGTCCTTGCCGCTCACGCTGTGCACCTCGATGCGCACGACGGGCTCGTCGTGGGCGATGACGTCGACGTGCCCGGCCACGAGCCCGATCCGCAGCGAGCGGATGCCGTCGACCTCGATCGTCTTGGGCCCGTCGACGAGCCACTTCTGCTGACCCATGGTGGGCCTCCTCTCTCGCGATATATCGCGTTTGTCGAGAGTCACGATATATCGCGTCTCGGCGGGTCGCAAGCTATTCCTCGTCGCGGCGCTTGACCTTGACGCTGCGTCAACTTCTAACGTCGACGTCATGTGGAGCATCCAGGAGATCGCGCGGCTGGCCGGCATCACGAGCCGCACCCTGCGTCACTACGACGACACGGGACTCGTGCCGCCGACCCGCCTGGGCGCGAACGGCTACCGGTACTACGACGCCGACGCCCTCGTGCGCCTGCAGCGCGTGCTGCTGTTGCGCGACCTCGGCCTGGGCATCCCGGCGATCGCCGAGGTGCTCGAGGGCGAGCGGGACGACGCGCAGGCCCTCGAGCTCCATCTGAGGTTCCTCCGCGAGGAGCAGCATCGCCTCGGCCGGCAGATCGCGAGCGTCGAGGTCACCCTCGAGACCCTGAGAGGAGGTGAGCAACCCATGGCAGAGCAGATGTTCGACGGCTTCGACCACACGCAGTACCGCGAGGAGGTCGAGGAGCGCTGGGGCGAGGACGCCTACGCGCGGTCCGACGCCTGGTGGCGAGGCCTCGACGCCCCCGCGAGGAAGGCGTTCCAGGATGCGGCGACCGAGCTGATCGCCGCGTGGATCGAGGCGGCGGAGAGCGGCGTCGACCCCGCGAGCGACGATGCGCAAGCCGTCGCGGCGCGGCAGTACGCGTGGCTCGGCGGCATCCCCGGCACTCCCGGCAGCGACGGCGACGGCCCGACGAAGGAGTACGTCGTCGGCCTCGGCGAGATGTACGTCGCCGACCCGCGGTTCGCGAAGAACTACGGCGGCGTCGAGGGTGCGACGTTCGTGCGCGACGCGATGCGCGTCTACGCGGAGCGCAACCTGTAGAAAGAGCGCCCGTTAGTTGCACGCGCGCCGGTCGTCCCGGTAGCGCGTGCAACTAACGAACGCGGAAGGGTTCAGTCCCGGGTCGGGATGCGGCCGTAGCCGTCCGTCGCGACGGCGTGGAGGGTCGCGACGATCGACCAGGCGGCGATCGCGGCGAGGGAGAGGAGCAGGGCGATCATGCGGGCACCTCCTTCTCGGGTTCCGGGAGGATGGCGCGCGGGGCGGGCTCGGGGACCCGCAGCAGCGGGAGGGTGACGTTCACCATCGGCCCGATGAGCAGCGCGAAGGCGAGGGTGCCGATGCCGACCTGGCCCCCCAGCATCCAGCCGATCGTCAGCACGGTCACCTCGATACCGGTGCGCACGAGCCAGATCGGCCAGCCGAAGCGACCGTGGATGCCCGTCATGAGCCCGTCGCGCGGCCCCGGTCCGAGGCGCGCGCCGACGTAGAGCCCCGTAGCGAGCGCGAGCAGCGCGAGGCCTGCGGCGAAGACGAGCGCCTGCATCCACCAGACGGTCTGCTGCGGCATGAGCCACAGGCCGAGCTCGGCGGACGGCCCGATGACGACGATGTTGAGCACCGTGCCGACGCCCGGTCGCTGCCGGATCGGGATCCAGAGCAGCAGCACGACGGCGCCGACGAGGACGATGACGACGCCGATCGGCAGTCCCGTGAGCTTCGAGACGCCCTGGTTGAGCACGTCCCAGGGGGAGACGCCGATGCCGGCGCGCAGCATGAACCCGATGGCGACGCCGTAGGCGACGAGGCCCACGGCGAGCTGGACCCCGCGACGGGTCCAGAGAAGGGTGGAGGAGCGGGCCGATTGCTGCACGGTGGACACTCAACTCCGCAATTGGACCCCGAGCAAGGTGCCAATCCTGCTAGCGTGGCCGGATGGCATCCCTCTCGGCCCGCGCGCTCGCCGCGCTCATCGTCGGCTGGCGCGACCTCGCCCAGAGCCCCGCCTACGTCGCCCTCGCCGACCGCGTGCGCCTGCTCATCCTCGACGGCCGCATCGCCCTCGGCACGCGCCTGCCCGCGGAGCGGGAGCTCGCCGCCCAGCTCGGCCTGAGCCGCACGACCGTCTCGGCCGCCTACGCCGACCTCCGCGAGAGCGGCTACCTCGACAGCCTCCGCGGCTCCGGCAGCGTCGCCCGCCTCCCCTCCCGCGGCGGCGTCGTGCCCGACGTCTTCGTCACCGACCAGCTCGACTTCAGCAAGGCCGTGCTGCCCGCCCACCCCGCGGTCGCCGACGCCGCGCAGCGCGCCGCGGCGGCCCTGCCGTCGTTCCTCGACGAGTCGGGCTTCGACGCGATGGGGCTGCGTGTCGCGCGCCAAGCCATCGCCGACCGGTACACGGCCCGCGGGCTGCCGACCGATCCGGACGAGGTGCTCATCACCGTCGGGGCGCAGCACGCGATCGGGCTGCTCGCCGGCACGATCCTGTCGCGCGGCGACCGCGCGGTGATCGAATCGCCGAGCTACCCGCACGCCGTCGAGGCCCTGCGCGGTGCCGGCGCCCGCGTGGTCGCCGTGCCGGTGACGCCCGACGACGGCTGGGACGAGTCGGCGCTCGAGCAGGCCTTCCAGCGCACGAGCCCCGTGCTCGCCTACCTCATGCCCGACAACCACAACCCGACGGGCGCCTCGATGCCGCCCGCGCAGCGCGAGCGGCTCGTCGCCCTCGCCTCGGCGCAGGGCACGACGCTCGTGATCGACGAGACGATCGGCGGGCTCGAGCTCGACGGTCAGCCCTCGACGACGCCGTTCGCGACGCTCGGCCGCGCCGTCATGCTCGGCTCCCTCGGGAAGTCGGTGTGGGGCGGGCTGCGCATCGGCTGGATCCGCGCCGACCGGGAGCTCGTCCAGCGGGTGGCCCGGCACCGCTTCATGACCGACCTCGGCACGCCGATCCTCGACCAGCTCATCCTCGTCGAGCTCCTCGGCGACCTCGACCGCATCCTCGCCGACCGGCGCGCCTACCTGCGCGCGAGCCGCGACCACCTCGCACGCCGGCTCGCCGAGCTGCTGCCCGAGTGGCGGATGCCGCCCGTCTCGGGCGGGATCGCCGCGTGGGTCAACATCGGCCTGCCGATCTCGTCGCAGCTCGTGCTCGCCGCGCGCAACGAGGGGCTCGTGATCGCCGCCGGATCGCGCTTCGGGGTCGAGGGGCTCTTCGAGCGCTTCCTGCGCATCCCGTTCACGTATCCGCCCGAGGTGATCGACCGCGGCGTGACCGCGCTCGCCGCCGCATGGCACACCGTGACCCGCACACCCGCCGCGGCCCTCGCGGGCGACGAGTTCGCGCAGGTGGTCTGACCGCGCCGTCGCCCCTCAGGCGAGCTCGGAGAGCCGGCGGACAACCGACCGCATCCCGTGCCGGGCGCCCCGCGCGGCGGCCGCGTTCCACTCGTCGTCGTTCAACGCCGCGCGGGTGCGCTCGCGGTACTTCTGGGTGTGGGTGGGGTTGATGTTGTGCGGCGCGAAGCCGAAGCGGGCGCCGAGCTGGTCGCCCGCGGCGAAGAGCTCCGCCGCGTCGGAGTGGCGCTCGAGGCTGGAGAGCGCGGAGCCGAAGTTGAGCACGCCGCTGATCGCCGTCGGCCAGTCCTCCGTCTCGAGCGCGCGCACGGCGCCCGTGCGGATGATCGCGAGGGCCTCGCGACCGCGCTTCGACTCCGTGAGGATCTGCCCGGTCACGAAGCACGCGCTCTTGAGCGAGAACGCGTTACCGGTCTCGACCGCCCGCCGGTAGCTGTCGGCGAGGTAGTCGAGGGCCTCGGCCGGGCGACCCGCCATCCGCAGGATGTCGCCGCGGAACAGCACCTCGTCGCCGCGGTCCCACTCCTCGACCTTCTGCTCGGGAGCGTCGCGGATCGCCGCGGCCGCGTCGAGCTGGGCGAGCGCCGTGTCCAGGTCGCCGCTCACGGCGGCGATGAAGCCGGTCATGAGCGCGGACATCATGCGGTGGTAGGGGTCGGTGTCGGGCCCGACGTTCTCGGCGACGCGCATCACGGCGGCCACGGTCGAGGCCGGGTCGGCGCCGACCGACGAGATGAAGGCGAGGGCCTTGAGGGCCTGCGCCTCGTGCAGCGCGTGCCGCGTGCCGGGGAGCTCGAGCGAGCGCTCGAGCGCGCTGCGACCGTCGACGTGGTGGCTGCGCTGGTACCAGTGCCACGCCTGGGGTCCGACGATCCCGAGGGCCGTCGCCCGGTCGCCGCGCTCGATCGCGCCCTCGAGCGCGGCGTCGAGATCGGGACGCGACTCGGCCAGGAGCGCGGTCGCGCGACGGTTGTCGGGTGACTTGAGCCCGAGCTCGGCCTCCTCGACGAGCTGCACCGCCCACGCCTCGCGCCGCGACTCCCAGGCCGCGCGGTCCGGCTCGGGATGCCGCTCGCGCACGTAGCGCTGCACCGACTCGAGCAGGCGGAAGCGGCGCACGCCCGTCTCGCTCGCGACGGCGGCGACGAGCGACTTCCGGGTGAGGGCGACCGTGAGCTCGCGCGCGTCGGAGCCGTCGACGGCGACCACGGCCGCGACGGCGTCGAGGGAGAACGATCCCGCGAACAGGGCGAGCTGACGCAGGGCGGCGAGCTCGGCCTCCGAGAGCAGGTCGATGCTCCAGTCGAGGGCGTCGGTGATGGAGTCGTGTCGCCCGCCCCCCGCGCGGCCGGGATGCGCGACCGAGGCCGCGACCTCCGGCAGGGTGAGCACGTCGAGACGCGACGCGGCGAGCTCGAGGGCGAGCGGCAGGCCGTCGAGAGCGGCGCACAGCGCCGTCGCGGTCTCGAGGTCGGCGTCGTCCCAGTCGACGACGCCGGACGTGTCGGTCGCGCGCTGGAGGAACAGCCGCACGGCGTCGGGCGCCGCCTCCCCGACGAGCGGGTCGATCGCGACGAGACGCTCGCCCGGCATCCGGAGGGCCTCGCGGCTCGTCACGAGGACCGTGAGGCCCTCGCAGTGCGCGAGCAGCTGCGAGACGACGGCCGCGACGGCGCCGAGCACGTGCTCGGCGTTGTCCAGGATGAGCAGCGCGCGACGTCCGCGGAGGCGCTCGGCGAGCTGCGCGGCGCTGTGCTCCATGACGCCGAGCACGTCGGCGATGCCGGCGATCACGCGGTCGGCCTCCTCGACGACGGCGAGATCGACGAGCCACTGCTCGTCGTCGACCGCCGAGGTCGTGCGACGCGCGGCCTCGATCGCGAGTCGGGTCTTGCCGACTCCGGCCGGGCCGACGAGCGTGACGAGCCGCGCCTCGGCGCGTCCGCGCTCGATGAGCTCGAGCTCGCGCGCCCGGCCGACGAAGCGCGTGAGCGGGATCGGCACCCCGACCCGCTCGACGGCGGGCGTCGTGCCGAGCGCGGCGGAGACGACGACGGGGTCCTGCCGCACGATCGACTGGCGCAGCTCGGCGAGCTCGGGGGCCGGCTCGAGACCGAGCTGCTCGACGACGCGCGCGCGGTGGGCGTCGAGCGCGTCGAGCGCCTCGGC
>JAEWKY010000345.1 GCA_023457615.1 Actinomycetes bacterium
GTTCGCCGTCGAGCGGGGGCTGATCCGCGCGACCGGCCCGACGACGTCGGCGCGCATCCGGCTGCTCAACACGGGCGATCTCGCGACCGCGACCTTCGCCACGCCCGACGGGATGCCCGAATACGCCGGCGACACGGCGATCGACGGCGTGCCGGGTACCGCCGCGGCGATCGAGATCGAGATGGGCGATGCGTCGACGGCGAGGGAGCTGCTGCCGACCGGGAACGCCGTCGACGAGGTGGAGGGGCATCGCGTCACCCTCGTCGACAACGGGATGCCCGTCGTGCTGCTCTCCGCCGGGGACCTCGGGCTCGCGGGCGACGAGGCGCCGACCGAGCTCGAGGCGGATGCGACCCTCGCCGCCGAGGTCGAGCGGGTGCGCCGGGCCGCCGGCCCCCTCATGGGACTCGGCGACGTGACCGACCAGACGGTGCCGAAGGTGTTCCTGCTCTCCGCCCCGCGGCACGGGGGAGCGCTCACGACGCGCGGCTTCATCCCGACGAAGGTGCACACGTCGATCGGCGTGCTCATGGCCGCCTCGATCGCCGCCGCCGCGCGCATCCCCGGCACCGTCGCCGCCGACCTCGCCGCGCCCGTCGACGGCGACGTCACGCGGCTCGAGCACCCGAGCGGCACGTTCGACGCCAAGGTGCGGGTCGTCGACGTCGACGGCACGTGGAAGGGCACCTCGACCTCCCTCCGCACCGCCCGCAAGCTGTTCGACGGCACCGCCTATCCCCAGGAGAACCCATGACCACGCCCGGCCCCCGCGACATCGCCCACCTCGGAGGGCTCGAGCTCTTCACGAACAGGTTCGACGAGTCGTACTGGTTCTTCACCGAGCTGCTCGCCATGCGCGAGGTCGGTCGCTCGGGCGACTCCGTGTACCTGCGCACGTGGGACACCTACGAGCGCTGGACGCTCAAGCTCACGGGCGCCGACCAGTCGGGCGTCGGCAACGTCTCGATGCGTGCGGCCAGCCCCGAGGCGCTCGAACGCGTCGTCGCGTCCGTCGAGTCGTCGGGACGGGGCACCGGGTGGGTCGACGGCGAGGAGGGTGTGGGCCGCAGCTTCACGTTCACCGACCCCGACGGCCACCCGATGAGCATCTACTGGGACACCACGTGGTACGAGGCCACCGACGACAAGCCCGCGCTCAAGAACCAGGCGTCGCGGTTCCCCGGGCGCGGCGTCAACGCCCGCCGCCTGGACCACGTGAACTACCTCGGCGCGAGCGTCGAGGAGAACGGCGAGTTCATCCAGGACGTGCTCGGCCTCGAGTGCACGGAGCTCATCCGCCTCGACTCCGGCAAGATCGGCGCCCAGTGGTTCCACATGGGCAACAAGTCGTACGACATCGTCTACTCGTCCGACCACACGGGATCGAACGGGCGCCTGCACCACATCGCCTTCGCCCCCGACACGCGCGAGGACATCCTCAAGGCCGCCGACATCTTCCTCGAGAACGGCATCCACATCGAGTCGGGCCCGCACAAGCACGCCATCCAGCAGACGTTCTTCCTCTACGTCTGGGAGCCCGGCGGCAACCGCCTCGAGTTCGCGAACGCGGGCGCCCGCCTCATGCTCGCGCCCGACTGGAAGACGATCGAGTGGACCGAGGCCGAGCGCAAGAAGGGCCAGGCGTGGGGGATGCAGACGATCTCCACGTTCCACACCCACGGCACGCCCCGACTCCCCGGCCAGGACTGACCCCGGGGTCTCCTCCGTCAGGCGTGCAGGGTGGCGTTCAGCACGACGGCGGCGCCCGTGCGGGGGAGCGCCTCGACGGCGCCCGTGAGCGAGTTGCGGCGGAACAGGATGCCGTCGACGCCCGACAGCTCGGCCGCCTTGATCTCGCGCGGCTCCCGACCGGGTTCGAGCAGCGACAGCTTCGTGCCCGCGGTGACGTAGAGGCCCGCCTCGACGACGCAGTCGTCGCCGATCGAGATGCCCACGCCCGAGTTGGCGCCGAGCAGGGAGCGCTCGCCGATCGCGACGCGGTGCGTGCCGCCGCCGGACAGGGTGCCCATGATCGAGGCCCCGCCGCCGATGTCGGACCCGTCGCCGACCACGACGCCCTGCGAGATGCGGCCCTCGACCATCGAGGCGCCGAGGGTGCCGGCGTTGAAGTTGACGAAGCCCTCGTGCATGACGGTCGTGCCGGGGGCGAGGTGCGCGCCGAGCCGCACGCGGGCGGGGTCGGCGATGCGCACGCGCGACGGCGTGACGTAGTCGACGAGGCGCGGGAACCTGTCGACGCCGAGCGACGAGATGCCCGCGCGCTGCAGCGCGGGACGCAGGCGGGCGAACGCCTCGGGCAGCATCGGTCCCGCCGTCGTCCACGCGACGACCGGGAGGTGCGCGAAGAGCCCGTCGAGGTCGAGCTCGTTCGGACGCACGAGCAGGTGCGAGAGCGCGTGCAGCCGCAGGTACGCGTCGGTCGTCGAGTCGGGGGCGGCATCCAGGTCGATGCCGAGCGACACGTGCTCGACGTGCACCTCGCGGCGCGCGTCGGGTCCGAGGTGGGGCGCGAGCTCGGCCGGCAGGTCGTGCGACGCGGGCTCCGCGAGGGACGGCGCGGGGTACCACGTGTCGAGCACCGTGCCGTCGGCGGCGATCGTGGCGAGCCCGTGGCCCCAGACCTGACGTGACGTGGCGCTCATGGGCCCAGGCTATCCGTCGGCGAAGGCCCGTCGGATCGCGGCGTCGTCGGCCGCCGCCTGCAGCAGCAGCACGAGCAGCAGCCGCGCCTTCGTCCCGTCGAGGTCGCCCGCCGGCACCAGCCCGGCCTCCAGCAGGTCGCGCTCGGACCCCGGGAAGGCGCCGACGTTCTCGTACAGCTCGCCCGCTCCGGTGCGCGAGGCGAAGACGACGGGCACCCGGGATGCCGCCGCCCGCACCGCGGGAAGCGCGACCTCGGCGACGTGGCCGGCTCCGAACGTCTCGAGCACGAGCCCCGCGGCGCCCGTGTCGACGGCGGCGGTGATGAGCGCGGGATCGTCGCCGAGCGTGAGCCGCACGAGCGCGACCGAGGGCAGCGGTCCGTCGCCGAACGGCACGGGCTCGGGTCGGCGGCGGCGCGCGAGCGGGAGCCGCACCCGGTCCTCGACGAGCCAGCCGATCGCGCCGAGCGACGGCGAGCGGAACGTGCCGGGCGACGACGTGTGCGTCTTGCGCACGTAGCGCGCGAGGTGCACCTCGTCGTTGAGCACGACGAGCACGCCCTGGCCGCGCGCGTCCGGATGGGTCGCGACGCGCAGCGCGCCGAGCAGGTTGGCGGGGCCGTCCGCACCCGGATGCCCGACGTTGCGCATCGCCCCCGTCACCACGACCGGACGGTCGCCGCCGAGGGCGACGTCGAGCGCGAACGCGACCTCCTCGAGCGCGTCGGTGCCGACCGTGACGACGACGCCGTCGGCATCCGTCACCTCGATCGCGCGGGCCACGTCGCGCACGTCGTCGAGCGTGAGGTTCGACGAGGCCACCATCCTGACGGTGCGGGTGTCGAGCTCGACGCCGGCCCGCGACCCGAGGTCGCCCGCGATATCGTCGGCGGTGAGCGTCATGCGCGCTCCGCTGCCGGCCTCGTCGACGGGAGCGGCGATCGTGCCGCCGAGCGCGAGCAGCGCGACGCGGGGCCGGGGACTCATGGGGCCAGGCTAGCCCTGGCTAGGCTCGGGATCGTGCCCCTCGATCCGACCGCCTCCGTCGTCGACCTCACCCGCCAGCTCGTCGACATCGAGTCCGTGTCGGGCGACGAGAAGGCCCTCGCCGACGCCGTCGAGGCGGCGCTCGCGGCGTTCCCGCACCTCGAGGTGATCCGGGATGCCGACGCGGTCGTCGCGCGCACGTCGCTCGGACGGGACCGCCGGGTGGTGATCGCGGGCCACCTCGACACGGTGCCCGTGAACGGCAATCTGCCGTCGCGGCGGGAGGGCGACGTGCTGTGGGGCCGCGGCACCGTCGACATGAAGGGCGGCGACGCCGTCATGCTCAAGCTCGCGGTCGACCTCGTCGCCCCGGGCGTCGACGTGACCTGGGTCTGGTACGACCACGAGGAGGTCGCGAGCTCGCTCAACGGGCTCGGTCGACTCGCCCGCACCCGCCCCGAGCTGCTCGAGGCCGACTTCGCCGTGCTCTGCGAGCCGTCGAACGGCGAGGTCGAGGGCGGCTGCAACGGCACCCTGCGCGTGGACGTGCGGGTCACCGGCACGCGTGCCCACTCGGCGCGGGCGTGGATGGGCGCCAACGCGATCCACGCGGCCGCGCCCATCCTGCAGCGCCTCGTCGAGTACACCCCGCGCGAGGCGGAGGTCGACGGCCTCGTCTACCGCGAGGGGCTCAACGCCGTCGGCATCCGCGGCGGCGTCGCGGGCAACGTCATCCCCGACGAGTGCGTCGTCGAGGTCAACTACCGCTTCGCCCCCGATCGCGACGCCGACCTCGCCGAGCGGCATGTGCGGGATGTCTTCGCCGGCTTCGAGATCGAGGTCACCGACATCGCGGAGGGCGCCCGCCCCGGGCTCACCGATCCGCTCGCCCTCGACTTCCTCGCCGCGGTCGGGGGAGAGGCGCGGCCCAAGTACGGGTGGACGGATGTCGCCCGCTTCGCGGCGCTCGGCATCCCGGCGGTGAACTACGGACCGGGCGACCCGTCGCTCGCGCACGCCGACGACGAGCGCGTCGAGGTCGACCAGATCGAGCGTTGCGAGCGGGGCCTCCGGGCGTGGCTGACGGCGACTCCCGCGGGTTGAGCAGCGCGCGGCGCAGCGGCACGCACGGCGGGCTGCGCCGCGCCTTCGAAACCCTCCCGTGGTACCTGAAGGTCCTGGCGATCTTCGTCGCCTCGCGGATCGTCACGACGGTCATCCTGCTCGTCGTCGCCGGCCTCCAGCGCGCGAGCGACCGCACCGGCGACTCCCCGGGGCTGATCGAGTTCTCGAGCATCTGGGACGGGCAGTGGTACTGGACGATCAACCTCGGCGGCTACCCGGACGAGATCCCCCGCCACGAGAACGGCGACGCGAAGGAGAACGCGTGGGCGTTCCTGCCCGCCTTCCCCTACCTGCTGCGCCTCTTCACGGTGCTCGGCATCCCGTTCACCGTGATCGCCCCGATCGTGGCGGTGCTCTTCGCGGCCGCCGCCGCCCTCGTCTTCTCCCGGCTCATGGCGCGGTTCCTGCCGCAGGGCTCGGCGCTCTTCGCGACGGCGCTGTTCTGCGTCGCTCCGCTGTCGACGATCCTGCAGGTCTCGTACGCGGAGTCGATGCATCTCTTCCTGCTGTTCCTCGCGCTGCTGCTGCTCGTCGACCGCCGGTACGTGCTGCTCGTCCCCGTCGTCATCGTCATGTCGCTCACCCGGCCCAGCGGCCTCGCCTTCGCCCTCGCGCTGCTGCTGCACCTCGTCCACCGGTTCGCGACGCGGGCGCGCGACCCGTTCCCGTGGCGGGAGCGCCTGCAGGTCGTCGGCGTCGGACTGCTCAGCGCGCTCATGGGCGTCGCCTGGCTGCTGATCGCGTGGGCGGTGACGGGGGAGTTCACCGCCTACACCGACACCGAGTTCGCCTGGCGGCGCGGATTCGGCATCGAGGGTCACCTCCTCCCGTTCGCGCCGTGGGTGCAGGCGGGTCAGTTCTGGTTCGCGCATTGGTGGGGTCTCGAGGGCCCGACCCTCGTGCTGCTCGCGGCCGTCGCCGTCGTCACCCTCGCCGGCTTGTTCGCGGCCTTCCTGCTCTCGCCGTGGGCGCGACGGCTCGGGGTGGACGTGCGATTCTGGCTCGCCTCCTACGCGCTCTACCTGCTCGCCGTGTTCTTCCCGCAGTCGAGCGTGTTCCGGCTGCTCGTGCCGCTCGCGCCCGCGCTCGGGGCGCTCGCCGTGCCGACCTCCCGCGTCTGGCGGATCGCGCTCCTCGTGCTCGGCGTGGCCGGGCAGATCGTCTGGACGTACGGCGTCTGGCGCGCCGACGTCTACGACTGGACCCCGCCGTAGGCCTCCACTACCACCGCCGGCTGGACGGCTCCCCTGGATCATCGTCGCCGATTTCGAGCCACCCCCCACTTGCGGGATAATGGATCCTTCAGGGCATCCGAAAGGGGAATCTCATGGCTGCGATGAAGCCGCGGACTGTTGACGGGCCGATGGAGGCCGTCAAGGAAGGACGTCTCATCATCGTGCGGGTTCCGCTCGAGGGTGGCGGTCGTCTCGTGGTGTCGGTGAACGACGCCGAGGCGAAGGAGCTCTACGAGGCCCTCGGCGGCGTCGTCAACGCGTAACAGCGTCCCGCGCCCTGCGGGTCGAGTGCCGCGCGCAGCGCGGTGCATCCAATCCCGCGGGGCACCGAGACCCGCGGTGCATCGAGACCCTCAGTCCGAGAGCTTCACGAGCTGCAGCAATCCGTCCCCGACGGGGCTGAGCGCGGCGGCGACGGCATCCGACTCGCCGATCGTCGTGAGCAGCGCCCGGAAGTCGGCGACGGTCTCGTCCCGCGCGGCGGGATCGGCGACCCGCCCGCGCCACAGGGCGTGCGCGACGATCACGATGCCGCCGCGGCGGGCGATGCGCAGACCGTGCTCGACGTAGTCGAGCAGTGACGCGGGATCGGCGTCGACGAAGACGAGGTCGTACGCGCCGTCGTTCATGCGCGGCAGCACCTCGGCGGCGGTGCCCGTGATGAGGCGGATGCGATTGGCCGGCACCTGCGCGTCGGCGAACGCGGTGCGGGCGGCCTGCTGGTGCTCGAACTCGACGTCGATCGAGGTGAGCACCGCGTTCGGGGCGCCGCGCAGCAGCCACAGTCCGCTCACGCCCGCGCCCGTGCCGATCTCGACGATCGAGTGCACGGTGGATGCCGCCGCGAGCAGCGCGAGCTGCGCACCCATCGCGGGGGTGACGGCCTCGATGCCGAGCTCCATCGAGTGCTGCCGCGCGTCGGCGATCGCCTCGGGCTCGGAGACGAACTCCTCGGCGTAGCGCCAGCTCATCTCCTTGTCGGCCACCTGTCGAGCGTATCCGCCGACCCGGGGTGTCCCAGGGAGCGCCACTATCCTGGGGGCGTGTCCTTCGGGCTGACCTTCGACAAGCTGCTGATCATCCTCGTGATCGCGCTCTTCCTGATCGGCCCCGACCGCCTGCCCGCCCTCGCCGCCCAGCTCGCGCGACTCGTGAAGACCCTGCGCGGATTCGCCGACGGCGCCCGCGACCGCATGCGCGAGGAGATGGGTCCCGAGTTCGACGAGGTCGACTGGCGCAAGCTCGACCCCCGCCAGTACGACCCGCGCCGCATCATCCGCGAGGCGCTCCTCGACGAGGTCGCCCCACCCGGGAAGCCCGTCTCGCCCAGCGGCCCGGCGACGGCATCGCGTCCGGTGTACCGGGAGTCGGCGCACGAGCAGCGGATGCGCAAGCTCGGCAATCCGCGCATCGCGCCCTTCGACTCGGAGGCGACGTAGGCGTAGCGGGTTGGTGCCCGTCGCAGCCGGGTGTCTCGAAAACCCTCCGTGCTTCGACTTGGTCTCGATACACCGCGCTGCGCGCGGCACTCGACCCGCGTCAGCGGCGGCGGATGAGCTTCGCGACGCGGAGGTAGAGCAGCATCGTGCCCACGAGGCGCGAGAACTCCGCCCCCGTGCGCGGCAGCTGCAGGATGCCGGTCGACGCCGCGATCGTGCGGGCCTCCGTGAAGCGCAGGAGCCCCTCGGGCCCGTTGCGGCGGCCGACGCCCGAGAGCTTCACGCCGCCCATCGGGGCGTCGACCGACGAGAACGTCGCCCGGTAGCCCTCGTTGACGTTGACCGACCCGGCCTCCACGAGCTCCGCCACCCGTCGACCGCGCGCCCGGGATCCGCTCAGCACCGACGCGTTGAGCCCGTACTCCGAGTCGTTGGCGAGGCGCACGGCCTCCTCGGCCGACCCGACGACGTGCACGGCGACGAGCGCCCCGAAGGTCTCCGAGCGGTCGCAGCTCATCTCGCTCGTGACGCCGGTGAGCACGGTCGGCTCGAGGAAGTACGGTCCGATCTCCGGCCGAGCACGGCCGCCGGCGAGCACCGTCGCGCCCTTCGCGACGGCGTCGTCGATGTGCGCCTTCACGCGCTCGAACTGCGCCTTCGTCGCGAGCGACCCGACGTCCGTCGAGTAGTCGAAGGCGGTGCCGAGCTCGAGCGACGAGGTGCGCGCCGCGAAGGCCTCCAGGAAGGCCGGCGCGACGCCCTGCTCGACGTACACGCGTTCCATCGACACGCAGAGCTGACCGGCGGCGGCGAAGCATCCGTAGGCCGCATCGGCGGCCGCCTTCGCCGGGTCGACGTCGTCGAGCACGATCATCGGGTTCTTGCCGCCGAGCTCGAGCGAGACGCCGATGAGCCTCTGCGCGGCGCGCTCCGCGACGACCTTGCCCGTGGCGGTCGAGCCGGTGAAGCAGACGTAGTCGGCGGCGTCGACGACCGCGGTGCCGATCTCGGCGCCCGGCCCCGCGACGACGCCCCAGAGCGCGGCGGGCACGCCGGCATCCACGAACGCGCGCCGCGCGAGCAGCACGGAGAGCGCCGCCTGGTCGTCGGCCTTCTGCACGACGCCGTTGCCCGACGCGAGCGCGGGTGCGATGTCCATGACCGCGAGCGAGAGCGGGTAGTTCCACGGGGTGATGACGCCGACGATCCCCTTCGGCTCGTAGCGCACCCCCGTGCTCATGACGACCGGGATGCCCGCGCGGCGGCGCTTCGGCGAGAGCGTCCGGCGGGCGGCGAGGGCCGCGTACCGGGTGGCGGTCGCCGCCTGGAAGACCTCCTCGAACGCCTGCCCGCGGGTCTTCCCCGTCTCGCTCTGCACGGCGTCGAGCAGTCGTTCGCGCCGCTCGAGCAGCAGGTCGTGGGCCGTCAGCAGCACGGAGCGCCGGTGCGCGAAGCCCGACGCCCACCACGCCCGCTGCGCCTCGCGCGCGGCCGCGGCGGCGGAGGCGACGTCGGCCAGGCTCGACTGCGGCAGGTCGTGCAGCACCTCGCCCGTGAACGGCGCGACGACGGCGACCGTCTTCTTCGACGTGGCGGTGAGGTCGCGGGTGAGCTCCTGCGCTGCGGCCCGGTCGAACGGCGATCCCGACATGAGAGAACCCTATTTCCCCTTACGCTTCCTGCATGGCCACGCCCGCTCGCGCCCTGCGCCGCGGCACCGTCGTCCGCTACGCGGTCGGCTCGGTCGGTACAGGGGGATTCGGAACCCTTCCCGGTCTGGTGCTGCTCTATTACATGGTGACCACCCTCGGGGTCGACGGCGGGTTCGCCGCCCTCGCGATCGGCGTCGCGAAGATCTGGGACGTGCTCATCGACCCGTGGATCGGCGCGCGCAGCGACCGCAGCCTCGCCCGCACGGGGTCCCGCCGCCGCTTCATGGTGATCGGCGCGGTCTTCATGCCGATCTTCTTCGTGCTGACCTTCGCGGTGCCGGCCGGTCTGCCGCCCGTGGCATCGGCCGCCTGGGTGCTCGTCGCGTTCCTGCTCACGGCCACCGCGTTCAGCCTGTTCCAGGTGCCCTACATCGCGCTGCCGGCCGAGCTCGTCGACTCCTACGACGCGCGCACGAAGCTGCTCTCCGCACGCGTCATCGTGCTGACGCTCGCGATCCTGGCCTTCGGCGGCGGCGCTCCCGAGCTCGTCGCGCTCGGCGCCGACACTTACCAGGGCCACCTCATCATGGCGGCCGTCGCCGCGGTGATCTTCTTCGTCGCGTTCCTGGTGACGTCGACGGTCGAGCGCAGCGCCGCGGTCGACAGGGTGCCGACGGCGCCGGCGTCCGATCCCGTGACGGGGCTCGAACCGCCGGACCTCGGGGTGCTGTCCAACTTCCGCCGCGGCTGGTCGGCCGTGCGCGCGAGCCAGCCCTACCGTGCGCTGCTCCTGACCTTCGTCGTGCAGGCCCTCGCGATCGGACTCATGCTCGCGGGCGTCGCGTTCATCGCCGGGCAGATCCTCGGCACGGGCACGCTGCTGCTCTTCCTGTCGCTCATCGCGCCCGCGATCGTCGTCACGCCGGTCTGGTCGGTCATCTCGCGACGCATCGGCAAGGAGCGCGCCTTCGCGATCGCGACCGTCGTGTTCGCGGTCGCCGCGGCCTCCCTCGTGCTGCTCGTCTGGTTCCCGGGCGAGTGGCTCTACGCCCCGGTCGCGGTCGCGGGCGCGGCGTACGCCGGCCTCCAGTCGCTTCCGCTCGCGATGCTGCCGGATGCGGTGGCGCACGACGCGCAGACGAACGGCCCGGGACGCGCGGGCACGTTCAGCGGCGTCTGGACGGCGGGCGAGACCGCGGGGCTCGCGCTCGGCAGCCCCGTGCTCGGCATCCTGCTCACGGCGACCGCGTTCATCCCGACCGAGGGCGGCGCGATCGTGGAGCAGCCGGCGAGCGCGATCGTGGGCATCGTGCTCGCGTTCAGCGTGATCCCCGCCGCGCTCATGCTGCTGAGCCTGATCCCGCTCGCGCGCTACCCGCTGCGGAAGGCCGACATCGACGCGCTCGCGGGCGCCGGCGAGCTTCCCCCGCCCCTGCCGGGAGCGGTCGCGTGAACGCCTTCGCCGCGGAGCCCGCCGACATCCTCGCGTCGCTGCGCGAGCTGCGCGAGCGGGATGCGCCCACGCACGGCGGTCGCGTGCTCTCGTACGTCTACGACCCGGGGCTCGCCGAGCTCGACGAGCTCGCGGCCGACGCCGCCCGGCTCATGCAGCCGGTCAACGGACTCGATCCGACGACGTTCGGCTCGGTCGCGGCGCTCGAGCGCGAGCTCGTCGGCTTCGTGCGCGACCTGCTGCACGGCACCGACGACGTCGTGGGCACGGCCACCTCGGGCGGCACCGAGTCGTGCCTGCTCGCGGTGAAGACGGCGAGGGATGCCTGGGTCGCCGCCGGCGGCACCGGCACGCCGCGCCTCGTGCTCCCCGCGACCGCGCACGCGGCGTTCCAGAAGGCGGCGCACTACTTCGGCCTGACGCTCGACCTCGTGCCCGTCTCGGCCGACGGCGTCGTCGCGGTGTCCGACCTCGAGGCGCGACTGGGCGACGACGTCGCGCTCGTCGTCGTGTCCGCCCCGTCCTACCCGGTCGCGGTGCTCGACCCCGTCGAGGAGGTCGCCGCCCTCACGGCCGCGCGCGGCATCCCGCTGCACGTCGACGCGTGCATCGGCGGTCTCGTGCTGCCGTTCTGGCCGCGGCTGCCCGCGTGGGACTTCGCGGTGCCCGGCGTCACGAGCATGAGCGCCGACCTGCACAAGTATGGCTACGCGCCCAAGGGTGTCTCGGTGCTGCTGCAGCGCGGACGCGACCGGCAGCGGCTGCAGTACTTCGCCACGACGCGCTGGCCCGGCTACCCCGTCGTCAACCCGACGATCCTGGGGTCGAAGTCGGCGGGCCCGCTCGCCGCCGCGTGGGCGATCACGCGGGCGCTCGGCACCGACGGCTTCCAGCGGCTCGCCGACTCGACGCGTCGTTCGACCGAGGCGATCGTCGCGGCGATCGGGTCGATCGAGGGGCTCCGTGTCGTGGGGGAGCCCGTCGGGCCGCTGCTCGCGGTCGCGTCCGACCCGCGCGCGGGCGTCGACGGCCGGGTCGATCCGCACCACTGGGCGGATGCCGTGCGCGGTCTCGGCTTCGTGCTGCAGCTGCAGCCGGCGAGCGGCGACATCCCGCCGACGACCCATCTCACGATGACGCCGGTCACGGAGTCGGTGCTGCCGGAGCTCCTCGGGGCGCTGCGCGCGGGCGCCGACGCGGTGCGCGGGGTGCCGCACGTCGACGCCGCGCCGCTGCTCGCGTCGCTCCCGCCGCTCGACGGCGCCCTCGACTCGGACACGGCCGCGGCCATCCTGCAGGGCTTCGGGATCGGCGCCGGCGGTGCCCTGCCCTCCGCCCTGGCGCCTCTGCTCGCGATCATCGAGGTCACGCCGCCGCCGCTCGCGGAGCGCCTGCTGACCGAGCTGCTGGCCCGCCTCGTCGAGCCCGCCTGACCCGCGTGTTCTGGGGGCATCGCGCGTGAGCATCGGTCGATAACATCGGGATTGTGACGCCCGCCCCCCGCCGCCCCCGCGAACTCCGCCCGGGCATCCTCGCGCGCTACGCCACGGGCGAGTTCGTCACGAGCGGCTTCGCCGCCCTGCCGGGCCTCGTGCTCGTCTTCTACCTGACCGACACCCTCGCGGTGCCGGCCCTGCTCGCGGGTCTCGTGGTCACCGTGGCGAAGATCTGGGACATCGTCATCGACCCGATCGTCGGCGCCTACAGCGACCGCGAGTTCGCCGCCCGCGGGTCGCGACGTCGGCTCATGCGACTCGGCGCGATCGTGCTGCCGGTGTTCTTCGTGCTGACCTTCGCCGTGCCGCCCGGTACCGAGCCCCTCCTCGCCGCGGTGTGGGTGTTCGTGGCGTTCGTGCTCGCCGCGACCGGCTTCTCGTTCTTCCAGGTGCCCTACAACGTGCTGCCCGCCGAGCTCGTCTCGGGCTACGACGCGCGCACGCGGCTGCTGACCGCGCGCGTCGTCGTGCTGACGGCCGCCATCCTGCTCTACGGCGGCGGGGGTCCCGCGCTGCGCGAGGCCGGGGTCGAGCTGTTCGGCACCGACTTCGGCGGCTACCTGTTCATGGCGCTCGGGGCGGCGGCGATCTTCGTCGTCGCGATCCTCGTCACGTCGACCGTCGAGCGCGCGTCGCGCGGCACGCTCGAGGCGCCGCCGGCTCCCGTGGCGACCGCCCACGCCTTCACCGAGATCGCCCCGCCGCGCGACTCGATCGCCGTCCAGGCCCGTCGCGGCCTCGCGATGGTGCGGTCGTCCAGGCCGTTCCGCACCCTGCTCGCGACCTTCTTCACGCAGGCTCTCGCCGCGGGCGGGATGCTCGCCGCGACGCAGTACGTCGCCACCTGGGTGCTCGGCGACACCGACGCCGTGACGATCCTGTTCGTCGGCCTCATCCTGCCGGCGATCGTCGCCGCGCCGGTCTGGGGCGTCGTCGCCCGCCGCATCGGCAAGGAGCGCGCCTACGTCGTCGCGACGACCCTGTTCTTCCTCGCGGCCCTCTCGCACATCGGTCTGCTCTTCGTGCCGGGCTACTGGATCGTCGTGCCGATCGGCATCGTCGGCATCGCCTACGCGGGACTCCAGGCGCTGCCGCTGTCGATGCTCCCCGACGTCATCGCGCACGACGCCCGCACGAACGG
Source organism: Actinomycetes bacterium (assembly GCA_023457615.1). Taxonomy (GTDB): domain Bacteria; phylum Actinomycetota; class Actinomycetes; order Actinomycetales; family Microbacteriaceae; genus Pseudolysinimonas_A. The sequence goes on from JAEWKY010000345.1 coordinate 13,192, forward strand.
CCCCGGCCGCGGCGGCTCGTTCAGCGGCATGTGGACGGCCGGCGAGACGACGGGCCTCGCCTTCGGCACGACGATCCTCGCGGTCGTGCTCGCGATCTCGGGCTACCTCGAGTCGACGGCGACGACGGCCGTCGAGGCGCAGCCCGCCTCCGCGGTGTTCGGCATCGTCCTCGCCTTCAGCCTCGTGCCGGCGACGCTCATGGCGCTCTCGTTCATCCCGCTGCTGCGCTACCCGCTGCGCAAGAAGGACGTCGACGCGCCGGTCCTCTCGACGCTCCCGCCCCCTCCCGCGGGGTGAGTGCCCGCGCCTCGCGCGGCACTCACCCCGCGGTGGGGCGGAGCGGCAGTTTCCGACCCGAGAGGCCTCGGCCGCGGGCGACGAGGGTGTCCGCCAGAGACAGGATGGCGACCGCGGCCTCGTCGGACGGGTCGCCCGTGACGACGGGGGCGCCGGCATCCCCGCCCTCCCGCAGCGCGCGGGACAGGGGCACCCGCGCGAGCACCGGCACGTCGAGCCGCGCGGCGACCGCGTCGCCCCCGCCCGAGCCGAAGAGGTCGCCCGTCATGTTCTCGACGACTCCGATCACGGTCTGACCGGTCTGCCGGGCGACGAGGCCGGAGCGCTCGGCGACCTCCGCGGCGGCGGGCTGCGGCGTCGTCACGACGAGCACCTCGGCGTGGGGGAGCAGCTGCCCGATCGAGATCGCGACGTCGCCCGTGCCCGGGGGCAGATCGAGCAGCAGCACATCCAGGTCGCCCCACCAGACGTCGGTGAGGAACTGCTGGATGGTGCGGTGCAGCAGCGGACCGCGCCACGACACCGCGGTCGAGCCGTCGACGAACATCCCGATCGAGATGACCGACACCCCCCGGCCGACGGGCGGCATCATGAGGTCGCCCACCTTCGTCGGCTTCGCGGCCGGGATGCCGAGGATGCCCGGGATCGAGAAGCCGAAGACATCCGCGTCCACGAGGCCGACCCTGAGCCCGCGCGCGGCGAGGGCGACGGCGAGGTTGGCGGTGAGCGTCGACTTGCCGACGCCGCCCTTGCCGCTCGTGACGGCGTAGATCTTCGTGAGGGTGTCGGGCCCGAACGGCGACGCCCGCGTGCCGCGCAGGCGGGCGACGAGGGCCTCCCGCTCCGGCGGCGTCATCGCGCCCATCGTCAGCGCGAGCGACGTGACGCCCGGAACGCCCAGCACGGCCGCGCGCACATCCCTCTCGATCGTGTCGGCGGCGGGACAGCCGACGATCGTGAGCACGAGGTCGACCGTCGCCACCCCGTCGGCCACCGCGACGGCTCGCACCATGTCGAGCTCGGTGATCGGGCGGCGGATCTCGGGGTCGACGACCCGCGCGAGCGCCGCCCGCACGGCGGACTCGGTCACCTGGCCGGTGTCGCCTTCTTCGAGGGCTCCGCGTCGCGATCCATCTCCTCGAGCAGGGCCCGCAGCTCGGCGCGGATGAAGTCCTTCGTCGCGACGTCCTTCATCGCGAGTCGCAGCGCCACGACCTCGCGCGCGAGGTACTCGGTGTCGGCGAGGTTCCGCTCGGCCCGCTGCCGGTCCTGCTCGATCTGCACCCGGTCGCGATCGTCCTGCCGGTTCTGCGCCAGCAGGATGAGCGGCGCCGCGTACGAGGCCTGCAGCGAGAGCACGAGCGTGAGCACCGTGAAGCCGTAGGTCTGCGAGTCGAAGCGCAGGTCCTCCGGGCCGACGGTGTTCCACGCGATCCACGCGATCGTGACCGCCGTGAGGATGAGCAGGAACCACGGCGTGCCCATCCCGCGGGCGATGCCCTCGGTGAACCGGCCGAAGCGGTCGCGGCTCTGCCGGCGCGAGAAGGGCGAGAACGACTGACGGGAGCCCTTGGGCTGGTCGAGCCGGGGCTCGTTACGTGCGGGACGCGCTGCGCGGGCCATTCGACGTCCTCCTTCCGCGGGTCGGGATGGTCGAGGTGCCCGTGCTCACGGGCTCGTCGTTGTCACTGGTGCTTCGCCAGTCGTCGGGCAGCAGGTGGTCGAGGACGTCGTCGATGGTCACCACCCCGACGAGTCGGTGCTGCTCGTCGACGACGGGCAGGCTCACGAGGTTGTACGAGGCGAGGATGCGCGACACCTCGGTCGCGCTCGTGTCGGGCTTCACGGGCTCGAGCGTCGTGTCGAGCAGCGTGCCGAGACGCTCGTGCGGCGGGTAGCGCAGCATCCGCTGGAAGTGCACGAGCCCGAGGAAGCGTCCCGTCGGCGGTTCGTACGGCGGCAGCGTCACGCACACCGCGGCGCCGAGAGCGGGGGCGAGCTCGTGGCGGCGGATGAGGGCCAGCCCCTCGGCGACGGTCGCGTCGGCGCTCACGATGATCGGCTCGGTCGTCATGAGACCGCCCGCGGTGTCGGCGCCGTAGGCGAGGAGGAAGCGAACGTCCTCGGCCTCCTCCGGCTCCATGAGCTCGAGCAGCGCCTCGCCGCGCTCCTCCGAGAGCTGCGCGATGAGGTCGGCGGCGTCGTCGGGCTGCATCTGGTCGAGCACGTCGGCGGCGCGCTCGTCGTCGAGGCGGGTCAGGATGTCGACCTGATCCTGCTCGGGCATCTCCTCGAGCGCGTCGGCGAGCCTGTCGTCGGGCAGCTCCTCGGCGACCTCGTGGCGGCGCTCCTCGGGCAGGTCGAGGAGGGTGCTCGCGAGGTCGGCGGGCAGCAGGTCGGAGTACGTCGCGACGAGCTGCTCGGCGGACTGCGCCTCTCCGGGGGCGTTCTTCTCGCGCACCTGACCCCACGTCGCGAACGTCGTCGCGCCCTTCGAGAACGGGGAGGCCGACCGCGGCCGGCGCAGGAAGAGGTCGCCGACGACCCACTCGCCCGGCGCGCTCTCCTCGATCGCGACGTCTTCGATGGTCGCCTCGCCGGACTTGTCGCGCAGGTCGACCCGACGCCCGAGCAGTTCCGCGATGACGCGCACCTCGCCGCCGCGCTGCTCGAATCGCCGGAGGTTGATGAGGCCCGTCGTGATGATCTGCCCCGAGCCGATGCTCGTGACGCGTCCGATGCTGAGGAACACGCGGCGCTTGCCGGGCACCTCGACGATGAGGCCGACGACGCGCGGCGACTCGCTCTTGCGGTACACGACGACGACGTCGCGCGCGCGTCCCACCCGATCGCCCGCGGGGTCGAAGACGGAGCACCCGGCCAGCCGGGCGACGAAGACCCGCGTCGCGCTCACGGTTCTCAGGGTAGTCCCCGCGGGTTGGGTGCCCGCCGTAGGCGGGTGTCTCGACACCGCGCGTCCGAGTTGCTCGGGACGGGTCTCGCTACACCGGGCTCCGCCCGGCACTCCACCCGCGGTGGGGAGCAGAATCTCCCTATGACACGCGACGAGAAGCTGGTGCTCACGATCGCGGTGCTCGCCTCGTTCGTCGCCTTCCTCGACGGCACCGTCGTGAACGTCGCGCTGCCGGCGATCGTGGAGGAGCTCGGCGGCGGGATCGCGACCCAGCAGTGGACCGTCGACGCGTACCTCATCACCCTCGGCTCGCTCATCCTCGTCGCGGGGTCGCTGTCCGACGCGTTCGGACGCCTCCGCATCCTGCGCGTCGGGCTCGTGCTCTTCGGCCTCTCCTCGATCGCGATCGCCGCGGCGCCGGATCCGCTGTTCCTCATCGTCGCGCGCGGCCTCCAAGGAGTCGCCGGAGCGCTGCTCGTGCCGTCGTCGCTCGCCCTCATCACGAGCACGTTCGACGGGAAGGCGCGGGGCCGGGCGATCGGCATCTGGACGGGCCTCACCTCCGTCGCGATGATCATCGGTCCGCTCGTCGGCGGCGTCTTCGTCGACCTGCTGTCGTGGCGACTGGCCTTCCTCATCAACGTCGTGCCGATCGGCGTGACCCTGGCACTGCTCGTGATGCTCGGCCGGAAGGACGAGACGACGCCGCGCACCGGCATCGACTACCTCGGCGCCGTGCTCTGCACCCTCGGCCTGGGCGGCCCGGTGTTCGCGCTCATCGAGCAGCCGAACCTCGGCTGGACGCATCCCGCGATCCTCCTCACGCTCGGCCTCGGCATCCTGGCGTTCGCGGGCTTCCTGGTGCGGCAGCGCGTCGCGCCGAACCCGATCCTGCCCCTGCGGATGTTCGCCTCCCGCAACTTCTGGACCGGCAACCTCGCGACGTGGTTCATCTACGGCGCCCTCGGTCTGTCGTCGCTCGCGGTCGGCGTGTACCTGCAGGAGGGCGCGGGACTCACCGCGACCTTCGCGGGCCTGGCCTTCCTGCCGTCGACGGTGCTGATGATCCTGTTCTCGTCGCGCGTCGGGGCGCTCGCCGACAGGTTCGGGGCGCGGGTGTTCATGACGGTCGGCCCGATCGTCGCGGGCCTCGGCACGCTGCTCTACCTCTTCGTGCGCCCCGAGCCCGACTTCGTCTACTGGTGGCAGGCGCTGCCGGCCGTGCTCGTGTTCGGGATCGGCCTGACCCTCACGGTGTCGCCGCTCACCTCGGCGATCCTCGGCGCGATCGAGCCCGCGCGCGCCGGCACCGCGTCCGCCGTGAACAACGCCGTCGCGCGCGTCGCGGGCCTCGTGCTCACGGCCATGATCGGCATCATCGTCGGCGGCGAGCTCGATCTGGAGGGCTTCCAGCGGGCGACGATCGTGACGGCGGCGCTGCTCATCGCAGGGGGCGTCGTGTCGTTCTTCGGCATCCGCGCGGACCCCGCTCAGAGCGACGACGCTTTCGCGTCGTCGCCGCGGTCCCAGCGCCGCAGGCCGTCTCGGCCCGCGGGACACGAGGGTGTGGGAGACTGACGCCCGTGAGCACCCCTGGACTCTTCGGACGCGGCGGCGGCCCCCTGCGGCAGGGTGTGCCGCGCGGCGACCTCGTCGGCACCTACGACACCTACCCGGAGGCGCAGGCCGTCGTCGACAAGCTCGCGAAGGCCGACTTCCCGGTCGCCGACGTGTCGATCATCGGCAACGACCTGAAGACCGTCGAGCGGGTGACCCGCAAGCTGTCGTGGAACCGCGCCGCGCTCGAGGGGGCTCTGAGCGGGGCCTGGTTCGGCCTCTTCATCGGCCTCGTGCTCACACTCTTCGAGCCCACCATCAACTGGACGATCTTCGTCGCCGCGCTGCTCATCGGCGCCGTGTTCGGGATGTTCTTCCGCCTCGTCGGCTACGGCATCTCGCGCCGCTCCCGCGACTTCGACTCGCGCACCCAGGTGCTCGCGAGCAACTACCAGGTGATCGTCGCGGCCGGCGAGCTCGCGAGGGCGCAGGACGCGCTCTCACGCCCCACGCCCTCGGAGTAGGCCCGCCCCGCCGGCTATCGTCGCCCGGCCTTCCGGCGGAACAGCCAGCCGCCCCACACGGCGGCGACGAGGATGATGCCGACGCACCAGGCGATCGCGATCGGCCACTCCGGAGCGGCGCCGCCCCCGAGCAGCAGTCCACGGATCGATTCGACGAGCGGCGTGATCGGCTGGTGGGTCGCGAGCCCCTGCAGCCATCCGGGCATCGTGTCGACGGGCACGAACGCGCTCGACAGGTAGGGCAGGAACAGCAGGATGAACCCGTAGCCCGTCGCGGCGTCGGCGCTCGTCGACGCGAGCCCGATCGCGGCGAAGAGACTCGTGATCGCGAGGATGTAGAGCGCGACGAGGCCGAGCGCGGCGATCCACGCGACGACGCTTCCGGTCGGGCGGAAACCCACGAGCAGCGCGACGCCGATGACGACGCCCGTCGCGACGAGATTACGGGCGAGGCTCGCGACGACGTGGCTGGTCAGCACGGCGCCCCCGCGGATCCCCATCGTGCGGAACCTGTCGATGATCCCGTTCGTCATGTCGGCGTTGACGCTCACCGCGGTGCTCGCGGCGCCGAAACCGGCACAGAGCAGGATGATGCCGGGCACCACGTAGTTCACGTAGTCGCCCGTGCCCCCGTCGATCGCGCCGCCGAAGACGAACGTGAAGAGCAGCATGAGCATCACCGGCAGCAGGATCGACATGAGCAGCGCCTCGACGTTGCGCAGCGAGTGCCGGAGGGCGCGCACGATGAACACCGACTCCTCGGTGAGGGGCGCGAGGGCCGGGCGAGGGGCGAGAGCGAGCGTCATGATGCGACCTTCCGGTTCGAGGTGGTGAGGGCGAGGAAGACGTCGTCGAGCGTCGGCTCGGGCAGGCTTAGCTCGTCGCCCACGCGCGACTTGAGCTCGGCGGCGGTGCCCGAGGCGACGATGCGACCGTCGTCGAGCAGCGCGATCCGGTCGGCGAGTCGATCGGCCTCCTCGAGGTACTGCGTCGTCAGCAGCACCGCGGCGCCGTCGGCCGCGAGGTTCCGGATGGCGTCCCACAGCTCGCGGCGGCTGCGGGTGTCGAGTCCCGTCGTCGGCTCGTCGAGGAACACCACCGGGGGCGTCGAGATGAGGCTCAGCGCGAGGTCGAGCCGCCGCCGCATCCCGCCGCTGTAGGTCGACACGAGTTTGCGCGCGGCGTCGGCAAGATCGAACCGGTCGAGCAGTTCGGCGGCGCGCGCCCGGGAGCGCGCGGGGGTGAGCCCGCAGAGCCGACCCAGCATCCGCAGGTTCTCGTCGCCGGTGAGCAGTCCGTCGACCGCGGCGGCCTGCCCGGTCAGGCTGATGCGCCGCTGCACCTCGCGAGGGTCGCGCGTCACGTCGTAGCCCGCGACCCTCGCGGTGCCGCCATCGGGCACGACGAGGGTGCTGAGGATGTTGACGAGCGTCGTCTTGCCCGCGCCGTTGGGGCCGAGCAGCGCGACGATCTCGCCGGCGTCGACGTCGAGGTCGACGCCGCGCAAGACCTCCTGCCGACCGAAGTGCTTGGTCACGCCGCGCGCGACGATCCTGGGTTCCACGTTACCTCCGTAAACTGTTTACGACACATACTGTGTACGTCCAACACGATAATGCGTATCCTGTACACAGTTGTCAACCCCGACCTACGATGGAGCCCGTGACCGACCCCGCCGCCGAACCCGAGCTGCCGCGCGCCATCGCGCTCGCCTGGGGTGTCGCCGCGAACCCGCAGCGCGGGCCCAAGCGCGAGCTCAGCATCGAACGCATCGTCGAGGCCGCGATGGAGCTCGCCGACGCCGGAGGGCTCGCGGCCGTGTCGATGGCGAGCGTGGCGGCATCCCTCGGCTTCACCCCGATGTCGCTCTACCGCTACGTCTCCGCGAAAGACGACCTCGTGCTGCTCATGGGCGAGACCGGCTTCGGCGTGCCACCCGAGACGGTGGCTGAGGCCTCGGGCTGGCGGGAGGGGCTGAAGGTCTGGTCGGGTGCCCAGATCGGCGTCTACCGTCGGCACCCGTGGCTGCTCGACATCCCGATCGGCGGCGGCCTTCCCGCGACGCCGAACAACGTCGCGTGGCTCGACGCCGGCCTCGCCGTGCTGGGCGACACCCCGCTCGACCCGAACGAGCGGGTCGCCGTCGCCCTGCTCGTGCTGTCGCACACCCGCTGGCAGGGCACGATCGAGCGGTCGTACGTGTCGGCGGCGGCCGCGGCGGGAACGACGCCGGACGAGATCGACACCGCGTCGGTGGGGATGCTCGAGCGGCTCATCACGCCCGAGGCGTTCCCGGAGGTGCATCGTGCGCTCGTCGCCGGCGCCTTCGGGCCGGCGAGCGGCGACCCGTTCGCGTTCGGTCTCGAGCGCATCCTCGACGGCATCCAGCACTACCTGTCGTCGCGGCCCGAGGGTGCGACCGTGTCGCCCGCGGAGGTCGGTGACGCGCCGGAGGTCGAGCGCGACCCGAAGGTGCGCGAGGCCGGGAAGGCTGTGCGCGAGGCCGAGAAGGGGCTGCGGGAGGCGCGGAAGCGCGAGCGGGAGGCCCGTCGCGCGGCGCGGGATCGACTCCGCCGTTAGTTGCAGACTGGTGCCGGAGGACGGAGCAATGTGCAACTAAGCCGACAAAAGCCTCAGACGTGCATCACCCGCCGGGCGATGCGGTTGCCGAGGAACTGGGCGAGCTGCACGAGCAGGATGAGCAGCAGCACGACGACGCTCACCACGAACCAGTCGAAGCGCACGTAACCGTAGTTGATCGCGAGGTGGCCGAGGCCTCCGCCGCCCACGACCCCCGCGACGGCCGTGGCGTCGACGAGTGCTACGACGATGTAGGTGAAGCCGAGCGCGAGAGGCCCGAGCGCCTCGGGCACGACGATCGTGAAGAGCACCCGCGCGGGGGAGGCGCCCATCGCGGCACCGGCCTCGATCGCGCCGGGGTCGACGGCGACGAGGTTCGACTCGGAGATGCGGGCGATCGCGACGGCGGCGGCGATGGTGAGCGCGGGCAGCACGGCCTGCGGGCCGAGGGCGGTGCCGAACAGCAGCCGCGTGAACGGGATGAGCGCGACCGCGAGGATGAGGAACGGGATCGGTCGCACGACGTTGATGACGAAGTTGAGCGCTCCGAACACCACGCGGTTGGCGAGCAGGTTGCCCGGACGCGTCGCGTACAGCAACAGCCCGAGGCCCAGTCCGAGGATCGCCGCGAGCAGGAACGATCCCGTCACCATGAAGAGCGTCTCGCCGAGGCCCTTCGTGAGCCGGGGGAGCAGCGCGTCCCAGTAGTCCTGGTCAAACACGGGCCATCTCCCGCGCGACCGCCGCCGAACCGGCGCCGACCTCGACGACGGGCGTCGTCTCCCTCAGGGAGGCGATCGCGGCATCCACCGAGGTGTCGTCGCCGAGCAGCTCGACCGTGAGCGACCCGAAGAGCCGGGCCTGCAGCTCGCTCACGCCGCCGTAGACGATGTTGAAATCGACGCCGTGCTGCCGCGCGATACGCGAGAGGAACGGGTCGTTCGTGTCGCGGTTCTCGACGTGCAGCTGCACGAGGCGGCCGCGATGCACCCCGCGCAACGCGGCGAGGGTCGCGGTCGACGGCTCGTGGTGCAGGACCGACCCGACGAAGGTGCGGGCGACGGGCGTGCGCGGGTTCGAGAAGACGTCGTAGACCGAGCCGTGCTCGACCACCTCGCCCGCCTCCATCACGGCGACCTTGTGGGCGACCTGCCGGATGACGTCGATCTCGTGCGTGACGAGCAGGATCGTGACGCCGTACTCGGAGTTCACCCGCCGCAGCAGCTCGAGCACCTCGCCCGTCGTCTGCGGGTCGAGCGCGCTCGTCGCCTCGTCGGAGAGCAGGATGTCGGGACGGTTGGCGAGGGCGCGCGCGATGCCGACGCGCTGCTTCTGCCCGCCCGAGAGCCGGTTCGGGTACTGCAGCGCCTTGTCGGCGAGTCCGACGAAGTCGAGCAGCTCCTCGACGCGGTCGAGGGTCTCGGCGGTGCCCGCCCCGGCGAGCCGCAGCGGGTAGGCGATGTTCTGGTAGACGTTGCGCGACTGCAGCAGGTTGAACTGCTGGAAGATCATGCCGATCCTCTGCCGCGCCGCGAACAGCTCCCGGCCGCGGAGGGCCGTCACGTCGCGCCCCTCGACGACGACGCGGCCCGAGGTCGGGCGCTCGAGCGCGTTGACGGTGCGCAGCAGAGTCGACTTGCCGGCGCCGGAGTAGCCGACGATGCCGAAGATGTCGCCGCGCTCGACGTCGAGGTCGACGCTGCGGAGGGCGTCGAACGAGCGGCCTCGCGCGGTGAACGTCTTCGAGACGCTCTCGAAGCGGATGGCGGTCATGGATCCTCCAGGGGGAAAGGTTGGCGCGGGGGGGCGCCCCCCGGGGGAGGGGCCGCCCCCCCCGGGGGACAAC
>JAEWKY010000346.1 GCA_023457615.1 Actinomycetes bacterium
GGCGGGGGGGGCACCGCCGGCGTGCGCGACCTCCTGGGGGGGGGTGCCGGCGGCCGGGATCGCGCCCTGCGCGTCCCGCGCTGCCCGGGCGCACTGGGCGCCCCACCCGCAGAACAGCGGTTCGGCCCACCATCCCGCGGAGTGCGCACGAGCCGGGGCGAGGCCGTGGGCCTCGAGGTCGGCGCGGTAGTCGTCGAGCACGCCCCAGCCCGTCGCGGCGGGGCGGAGGACCACCGCGGGCGAGATCCAGGTGCCGTCGACCGGCGTGTGCCCCTCGTAGTCGAGCCGGAGCTGGAAGCCGCCGTCGAGCGGTTCGTAGCGCACCGCCGTCATCGTGAGCTCCGTGACGGGGGCGCGGAGCCACATCCCGAGCCACGCCCCGCCGGGCACGTCGGTCGCGCCGGTCGGCGCCTCGCGCGAGAGCCCGAACGCGAGCGGCGGCGGCGAGAAGACCGCGGTGAGGCGGCCCGCGTCGGCGTCGCCGACCACGCCGAGCACACCGGGGCTGGTCGCGGGACGCACGAGCTGCACGGGCTCGGTCGCCGCGGGCACGAGCACCCCCGCGAAGCCGATCCGCGATCGGAAGTCGCCGCTCGCGGTGTTCGGCAGCGCGGCCCGCCCGCCGAGCAGCACGACGTCGGTGAGGTCGCCGCGTCCCGTCACCTCGACGCGCAGCTCGACGCGATCGCGCCGGCAGCGGAGGACGACATCCCGCGACTCCCACGCGGAGCTGCGGGCGCGGACGCGCACCTCGACGGCATCCTCGTACTCGTCCACGTCGATGGCCGTCACCCGGATCGTCTCGTCGGCGCCCGCGCGGGTGTGGGCCGACGCGAGCAGCGACACCTCGCTCCACACCACGCCCGCCCCATCCTCGAGCCGCGCGAGGGGTGCGCGCTTCAGCGCCGCGTCGACATCCGCGATCTCGAGCGCGTACGTGTCCGCGACGACGCGCACCCGCGCCCCGTCGCGCTCGAGCATCACGGGCGGCGCAGCGTCGCGGGTCATGGCGACGATCGTACCTGGCATCGTTCCCACACCGCGAGCGCGAGGGTACTGCGCGAGGGAGAGCGCGCCACCGCTCGATTACTGCCGTCCGTTCGAGATTCGGCCCGGTTCTCGCACGGAAGGCGGTAATCGACGGCTGACCGAGGGAAGCTACCGAGGGGGACGGGACGTGGAACCCCGCCGCGCCATGCCCGCCGGCAGCGTCACGAGCTGCGTCTCGAGCCCGGGCTCGGCGATCCGCCGCAGCAGCAGGCCGACGGCCTCGGCACCGAGGAGCGCGGCGTCCTGGGTGACCGCGGTGACGCCGGGGTGCACCATCGACATCCACGGGGCGTCGTCGAAGGCGACGAGCGAGAGATCGTCGGGGATGCTCAGCCCGAGGGAGGCGGCGGCGCGCCAGACGCCTTCGGCGAGCAGGTTGTTGGCGGCGAAGACGGCGGTCGGCCGGTCGGGCGAGGCGAGCAGCCGCCGGGTGGCGGCCGCGGCGGCGTCGGCGTCCCAGCCGGCGGAGAGCACGAGCGCCGGGTCGAGGGCGACCCCGGCGGCGTCGAGGGCGTCGGCGTACCCGGTGCGGCGGTCGCGACCGGTCGTCCAGTCGGTCTCGTCGATCACGAGGGCGATGCGGCGGTGCCCGAGGCTCAGCAGGTGCTCGGTCGTCGCGCGCGCGGCGTGCCGGTTGTCGATGACGACGGCGTCGGTGTCGCCGAAGACGCGGTCGACCTCGACGACGGGCACGCGCTGCCGCTGCAGGAACGCGGCCGCGGCATCCGCGACGGGGGTGAGCACGACGCCCGCGACGCGCGACGCGACGAAGGCGTTCGCGGCCTCGAGCTCCCCGGCGGCGTCCCCGCCGTCGTCGACGAGCATCATCGTGTAGCCCGCGGCCCGGGCGGCGTTGCCCGCGCCCCAGGCGAGGTCGGCGTAGAAGGCGTTCCGCAGGTCGGAGACCACGACGCCGAGCACGCGGCTCGAACGCTGCTTGAGGGATCGCGCGGTCGCGTCGACGACGTAGCCCAGCTCCTCGGCGGCCTTGCGCACCCGCTGGCGGACGGCATCCGCGACGTAGCCGTTGCCGGCGAGGGCGCGCGACGTCGTGGAGCGCGAGACGCCCGCGCGTTCCGCCACCTCCTTGATGGTGACGCGCGCGTGCGGATCGGGTTCGGCCATGCCGCTCACCTCCTTCGCCGGGACTGTCGTGAGCCTAGTGCCGCTCAGAGCCGCTGGGCGCGCACGAGTCGGGCGTAGGTGCCGCCGGCGGCGAGCAGCGCGTCGTGGTCGCCGATCTCCGCGATGCGGCCGTTCTCGAGCACGACGATCCTGTCGGCCGATCGGATCGTCGACAGCCGGTGCGCGACGACGAAGGTCGTGCGGCCCGCCCGCAGCCGCTCGAGCGCCTCCTGCACGGCGCGCTCCGACTCGCTGTCGAGCGCCGAGGTCGCCTCGTCGAGCAGCAGGATGCGCGGATCCCGGATGAGCGCCCGCGCGATCGCGAGCCGCTGACGCTGCCCGCCCGAGAGCCGGGCGCCGCGCTGACCGACCACCGAGTCCCAGCCGTCGGGGAGCTCCCGCACGAAGTCGAGGGCGTTCGCGTCGCGCAGCACCCGCTCGAGCTCGTCGTCGGAGATGTTGCGCAGCCCGTACTGCACGTTCTCGCGCACCGAGCCCTCGAAGAGCACCGACTCCTGCGGCACGACGGAGAAGAACTGCCGCGCCTGGCGGAGGTCGAGCTCGGCGGTGTCGCGGCCGTCGAGCAGGATGCGTCCCGCGGTGGGCCGCACGAACCCGAGGACGAGGTTGAGCATCGTGGACTTGCCGGAGCCGCTCGGGCCGACGAACGCGATCGTCTCCCCGGGCTCGACGTCGAGGTCGACGCCGTCGAGCGCGGGCGCGGGATCCCCGGGGTAGGAGAACCCGACGCCCTCGAGGGTCAGGCGTCCGGTGACGTTCTGCACGTCGCGCTTGTCGTGGTTGTGCTCGAGGTCGGGGTCCTCGAGCACCTCGGCGATCGAGCGCACCGACTCCCGCCCCCGCGCGAGCACGGGCGTGAGGTTCACGAGCATGAGGATCGCGTTGGTGAGGATCGTGAAGTACGAGGAGAGCAGCACGACCTGACCGGGCGTGATGGCGAGGACGCCGGAGAGCGACGCCGCGGCGGCCGCGACGAGGCAGAGCACGGCGAGGAACTGGAACATCAGCCACGACACCGCGCCGAAACGGCCGTTGAGCTGGTCGAGGACGTGCGCGGCCTCGCGCACGTCCTGCACACTGTCGACGACGCGGCGGGTGGCGTGCCGCTCGAGACCGTGCGCGCGGGTCACCGGGATGAGCGTCGCCATCTCGCCGATGCGGTCGGAGAAGCCCTCCATCCGCAACCGGAACGCCTCGTTGCGACGGTGCGAGAGGCGCCGCACGCCGACGACGAGCCCGACGCCGACGGGGATCGTGATCGCGAAGACGAGCAGGAACGCGGGCACCTGGAACGCGGTCATCGTGACCGCGCCGAGGAGGATGAAGATGCCCGACATGATCGGCGCGAACGAGCTCTGCAGCATCTGCTCGATGTTCTCGACGTCGCGCACGACCTTGGTCTGGATGACCGACGCCGACGCCCGGGTGTGGAAGCCGATCGAGAGGTTCTGCAGCCGCTGCACGAGGGCGTTGCGCAGGTCGGCGCCGACCTGCCGGTACACGGTGCTCCACTGGTCGTTGTAGAAGATGCCGACGGGGTAGTTCTGCGCGAGCAGCAGCACGGCGGCGCCCGCCCAGATCCAGAGCTGCGAGAGCTCGCCGCCGCGGGCGACGATGTCGATGATCGCCGCGGTGATGACCGGCAGCAGCCACTGCGGGCTGTCCTTGACGACGTAGGCGACCATGAGCAGCGCCATGCGCCGGCGATGCCGCCCGACGACCGCGAGCAGCGAGCGCAGCGGGCGCTCGAGCGAGAGCTGCACGGGAGCGGTGAGGTCCTCGCGCTGGATCGCGCCGGTCCAGCCCGACATCGTCATGCGACCCCCCGGTCCACCATGTCCTCGCTCGCGAGCAGCAGCACGCCCGCGCTCCACGCGTGGGAGAGCGTGAGCATCATGCCCTTCGGCTGGAAGCACTCGGTCTGGTAGTACCGCTCGGTGATCATCCCCCGGTAGGCGTTGAGGTCGCCGTCCGCGAGCGGCAGCAGCTGCCGGAAACACGCGAACGCCTCTTCGGCGCGCACGCGGTACCAGTCGTCGCCCGTCCACGCGGCGAGGTCGAGCAGGTCGTCGGTGCAGATGAGCCCGTAGGCGTGCACGTGCTGGTTCGACGACGACGCCTGGTCGGCGCCCCGGGTGCGGAAGTCCCACGTGCCGAGCGGCGTGCGCGGGGCGAAGTCGACGTCGTACGAGTAACGGAAGGTGAAGGTCCACTCGGCGGCGCGGCGGGCGAGCGCGAGCCAGCGCTCCTCGCCGGTGGCTCGGTACAGCGCCGCGTAGGCCATGATCGCGACGTAGCCGTCTTCGCTCGTCGGGGCGAGGTCGACGTCCTCGGGGGCGCCGTGCAGGTACTCGGCCTCGACGAAGCGCGCGTAGTACTCCCCCGCGCGCACGGCCGCCGGCAGGTACCGGGCGTCCCAGTCGCGCGCGCCGACCAGCGCGGGCACCCAGGCGAGCGACGCCGAGCCGTCCCACGAGAGCACCTCGCCCGTCTCGGCGTGGTGGATGCCGCCGAGGTTGCCGTCGTCGCGCTGGCGGCCGACGATCACGTCGAGGTTGCTGCGCGCGGCGTCCCTCCACCGCGGCTCGTCGGCGAGGGCGAGGGCCCGTACGAGGAAGTCGGTCGCCTCGCCGAGGGTGCGGCCGTGCAGGCCGCGGGGCTTCGTCGTCCAGCTCTGCGTCCAGCCGGAGGCCCGGTACCAGACACCCCAGAACGTCCCCGAGGGCGAGAGCTCGGCGGTGCAGAAGTCGATCACGCGGCGGGCGGCGGCCTCGGCCTCCGTCGACCCGACGCGTCGCGCGTGCCGCAGCAGCGCGAACGCCCACGGCACGCCCGACACCCACCCGACGTGCATCGCCTGCCGGTCGACGCGGTGGCCGTCCCGCCCGCTGAGCTCGCGGTCGAAGCCGATCGTCTCGAGCAGCACCCCGGGGTCCGGGTCGAAGTGCCAGCGCTGGAGGCCCTCCGCGGCGACCGCGGCGGCGGTGGCGGCATCCGTCCACGGGTTCTGCGGGAAGCGCGGGGCGGATGCCGCGTGCAGCTCGCGCAGGACGCGGTCGTAGTCGTGGCGATCGGCGGCGAGCTCGTGCACCCCGACCTCGAGCGTCACCGTCTCGCCCGGGGCGAAGCGGTGCCGCTGCACCTCGGCGGGGCGCGGCACGTCGGAGCCGTAGTAGGTGACCGGGCACTCGCGCGCCGGCGCGGTGACGGCGAGGGTCGCGACGCCGTCACGGAAGGCGAAGCCGAGCGACTGCTCGCCGAGCTCCCCGACCTCCGTCGTCGCCAGGGCGACCCCGGCCTCCCCCGGACCCGTCCAGCAGAAGACCACGGGCGTCGCCGACCGATCGGCGCGCAGGTGCCACTCGTCGCTCACCATCGCCGCGTGCTGCTCGGCGGTCGACGCCCCGGCCTCGTACCGCGGGAACGCCCGATCGTTGTCGACGGGCCGGTTCTCGCCGTAGAAGGCGCCCGGCACGAGGAACCACGGATCGGTCGCGGGCACCGCGACGGTCACCCGCACGGCTCCCTCGACGGGTGCCGCGCCCCGGTAGGACACCGTCACCGTGCCGCCCTCGACGCGGACGTCGAAGTCGGCGGCCGGGGCGTCGAGCACCTCGACCGCGAGCGGCGGCACGGAACCTGTCATCACTCCCCGACGGGCAGCTCGAGCAGGTCGACCTCGACGGGCTCGCCCGTGCGCGGCACGCGATAGGTGCGCACCTGATACGGGCCGAACTCCGCCTCGAGCGTGCGGCCGACGAGCGGGAGCGCGATCGACGCCGACGCCGGGGCGGGCGAGGTGTTGACCGCGCGCACGACCAGGTCGGCCGTGCCCGTCTCCCCCGCCGCGGCATCCTCGCTGCCCTTGATCGCGGTGACCATCACGGCGTCGTGGGCGTCGTCGGCGTACGACCCCTCGGGCCCGAGGTCGCCGTCGTGGAACGACTCGAGCATCGCGCGCACGCGCTGGCCGAGCTCGATCGCCCGGCGCGCGGGCTGCGCGGCGCGGTGATCGCCGGCGTGCGGGATGACCTCGTAGCGGAAGCGCTGCAGCCCCTGGTCCTGGAACGAGTAGTAGCCCGAGTCGTCGAGCAGCCGCGGGTCGTGCCACGAGTAGACGGGGCTGCGCACCGCCGTGATGCCGATGCTGGGGGATTCTCCCGGGGAGACGTCCCAGCCGTGCTTGTCGGTCGCGACGACCGTGAGCCCGGCGGGCACCCCGGCGATCTCGCCCGTGAGGTCGACCCAGGACTGCGCCGGCTCCTCCGCGCCGTCGACGGGACGCTCGAGCTCGCCATAGGGGATCTCGTAGGTGCCCCGGGCGTCGTCGAGCGCGGTCGGGAACCGCAGCTTGAGCAGGTGCGCCTTCTCGCGCCAGTCGAGGTCGACCTCGACCCGCAGCACCTTCGCGTCGTGCCCGAGCACGAGCTTCTCGACGAGCGTCGACCGGCCCCACGACCGCTCGATGCGCAGGCTCGCGAACAACGCGCCGCTGTTCTGCACCGAGATGCGGTCGACGTTCATCGCCGCGCCCTCCCACGCGTACGACACGACGCGGTGGCCCCACGTGTCGGTCGGGTCGTCGCACACCTGCGTGTGCGTTCCCGAGGCGGTGCCCGCCACCAGGTCGAGGCCCGTCGCCTTGTCGACGAGCTCGCTGAGCCACCCGGTCGCGGGATCGACGACCACGCGCAGGTGCTCGTTCTCGAGCGAGGTCTCGGTCACGACGAGACCGCCGGATGCCGGCGGGTCGAGCGCGGGACCCGGGCGCAGGCGGTAGAACCTGTAGCCGAACGGCGGCAGCGACGCCCGGAACGCGACGGCGCCACGCCCCTTGTCGTCGGTCGTCGCGACCGACTGCACGCGCTGCGACACCGTGGTCTCGCCGGCCCCGTCGACGACGTGCACGCCCGTCGGCTGCACGCCGTACTGCAGCTCGACGTCCTCCTCGACCGCCCACGGGTGCGGGTTGAAGACGACGACGGGCTGCGTCGCGGCCTCGAACGGGATGTCGATGCGGCGGGCGATGACGTTGTGCGCGCGCGTGATGATGCGCTTGCTGATCGCGACGGCCTCCCCGAGCTGATCGCGCGCGTCGTCGTACGACTGCTCGATCGCCGAGCCGGGCAGGATGTCGTGGAACTGGTTGAAGAGCACCTGCTTCCAGGCGCGCTCGAGGTCCTCGCGCGGGTAGGCGATGCCCGACTCGAGCGCCGACACGGCGGCCCAGCGCTCGGCGTTGAGCACGTTGAACTGGGCGCGGCGCTGCCAGGCCTTGATGCCCGAATGCGACGAGTAGCAGCCCGGCGCGTGGTGCTGCAGGTCGTCGGTGCGCACGCCGAGCCCGTCGAGGAAGGCGGGACCGCGGGCGATCATCTCGTCGAAGTACTCGCGCGGAGTCGACATCTTCATCCTCCCGAATGAGCCCATGCGGTCGTAGCGGTGGATCGACTCGATGTTGGCCTTGGTCGGACCGCCGCCGTGGTTGCCGACGCCGTAGAAGACCATGCCCTCGCCGAGCGAGGAGTCGAGCTGGGCGATCGACTTCTCGGTCTGCCACGCGACGTCGCCGGGCGGGGAGCAGTACTCGAACGGGATGCGGTAGGCGAGGATGCGCGATCCGTCGGGCGACTGCCAGTGGAAGAGCGTGTCGTCGAGGTCGGACTCGTGCTTGCCCGGCCGCAGGAACATGTAGGAGTCCATGCGCTGGCCGCGGAGGATCATCGGGATGCTCGCGTTGTGCCCGAACGGGTCGACGTTCATGCCGACGTCCGCGAGCCTGCCGAACCTGCTGAGCAGGAAGCGCTGGCCGTAGAGACCCTGCCGCGCGAACGACTCGCCCATCGGCATGTTGTTGTCGGGCTCGACCCACCAGCCGCCGACGTTGACCCAGCGCCCCTCGGCGACGCGCTCCCGGATGCGCTCGAAGAGCTCGGGATCCTGCTCCTCGACCCACTCCAGCAGCACGATCTGGTCGCACGTGAAGACGAAGTCGGGGTACTCCTCCATGCGCTCGAGCACGCTCTTGAAGGTCGCCCGCGCCTCCTGGTAGCCCTCCTGCCACGGCCACAGCCACACGGGGTCGAGGTGCGAGTTGCCGATCATGTGCAGCACGCGGCTCGAGGATGCGGCGGGCCGCTGCTCGCGCGAGAGCCCGCCCTGCGGTCCCGAGGGGGCGTTGGCGACGGGGGCCTTCGCGGCGTCCTTCTTCGGCGCGGCGGGGGTCATGCGTACTCCTGGTCTCCGTCGGCCCACGCATCGATCATCTCGCTGATCACGTGGAGCATGAAGGTGTGCATCTCCTGGATGCGCGGGGTCGTCGACGAGGGCACGACGAGCGCGTGGTCGGCGTGGGCTCTCGCGGGGCCTCCGTCGCCGCCCGCGAAGAGCACGGTCGTCGCGCCGTTCGCCTTCGCCGCCGCGAGCGCGGAGACGATGTTCGGGCTCCTGCCGCTCGTCGTGAACGCGGCCACGACATCCCCCGGGCGGGCGAGCGCCTGCACCTGGCGGCTGAAGACGTCCGCGTAGTCGTAGTCGTTGGCGATGCACGTCATCGTCGTCGAGTCGGTCGAGAGCGTGACCGCGGGCAGCGGTCGGCGGTCGCGCTTGTAGTGCCCGATCACCTCGCCCGTGAAGTGCTGGGCGTCGGCGGCCGAGCCGCCGTTGCCGAACGTGTAGAGGATGCCGGTGCCCGAGTAGGCCTCGATGAGCAGCTCGCCGACCCGGCGCACGTCGGGGAGCATCGCGTGCACCGCCGCGGCGACCCGCTCGTGGTCGTCGAGCTGCGTGTGCATCCAGTCGCGGGTGGCGTCAGACATGGCTGGTCTCCTCGATCCGGTTCGCGGCGTGGACGGCGGCGCCCACGAGGCACTCGTAAGGGGCGAGCGCGGCGCGCTCGATGCGGACGGCGGCCGCGGCGGGCGCCATCGCGGTCGCGGCGACGGTGCGCCGCACGGCGTCGAAGAGCTCCTCACCCGAGCGGGTCACCCCGCCGCCGAGCACGACGACCTCGGGCTCGAACGTGTTCACGAGATCGGTCACGGCCTGGCCGACGACGTCGAGCGTCTCGCCCCAGATCCGGCGGGCGAGCTCGTCGCCCGCCTCGGCGGCTGCGACCACGTCCTCGGCGCGCACGGTCTCGAGGGCCGCGAGAACCGTGGAGCCCGTCGAGGCCGCGAGAGCCTCGCGCGCCCGCGCGGCGATCGAGGTGCCCGAGGCGTACGCCTCGAGGCAGCCGAGCCGACCGCACGTGCAGCGGCGGCCGAACGGCCGCACACTCACGTGGCCGAACTCGCCGCCGTTGCCGGCCGCGCCGCGGTGCGGGGCCCCGTTGAGGATCGCGCCCCCGCCGACACCCGTCGAGAGCGTGAGGTAGACCGC
>JAEWKY010000347.1 GCA_023457615.1 Actinomycetes bacterium
CGCGGCGCTCGAGCTGCCCGAGGGCGGCGACGCCCCCGCCGAGTCCGCGGCCGAGAACCAGCGCTCGCGCGAGCAGATCGCCGCCGAGCTCGACAGCCTGCTCCCCGAGGTCACCTCGGGCTCCGACGCCGACGGCGAGGAGGGCTCCTCCCGCGGTCGGGGCCGCAGCCGCAACCGCAACCGGAACGGCGGCGGCGACGGCGCGACGCAGGGCGGTCGCCAGAACGGGGGCGGCCAGAACGGCGGCGGCCAGAACGGCCAGAACGCGCAGAACGGCGGCGGCCAGAACGCCGCCGAGGGCGACGGCGAGGGCCGTGGCCGGGGACGCTACCGCGATCGCAAGCGCGGCCGCGGCAACGGCCAGAACGACGAGTTCGAGCCGGAGATCAGCGACGACGACGTGCTGATCCCCGTCGCGGGCATCCTCGACGTGCTCGACAACTACGCCTTCGTGCGCACGTCGGGCTACCTGCCGGGCGCGAACGACGTCTACGTCTCGCTCGGCCAGGTCAAGAAGTACAACCTCCGCAAGGGCGACGCGGTGGTCGGCGCCATCCGCCAGCCTCGCGAGAACGAGCAGAGCCGCCAGAAGTACAACGCGATCGTCAAGATCGACTCGATCAACGGCCAGTCCGTCGACGAGGCGGCCGAGCGCGTCGAGTTCGGCAAGCTCACCCCCATCTACCCCAAGGAGCGCCTGCGGCTCGAGACGACGTCGGAGAAGCTCTCGACGCGCATCATCGACCTCATCGCGCCGATCGGGAAGGGCCAGCGCGGCCTGATCGTCGCGCCGCCGAAGGCCGGCAAGACGATCATCCTGCAGGCGATCGCCAAGGCCATCGCGGTCAACAACCCCGAGGTGCACATCATGGTGGTGCTCGTCGACGAGCGCCCCGAAGAGGTCACCGACATGCAGCGCGCGGTGAAGGGCGAGGTCATCGCCTCGACCTTCGACCGTCCGGCCGAGGACCACACCACGGTCGCCGAGCTCGCGATCGAGCGCGCGAAGCGCCTCGTCGAGCTGGGCAACGACGTCGTCGTGCTGCTCGACTCGATCACGCGCCTCGGCCGCGCGTACAACCTCGCGTCGCCGGCCTCCGGTCGCATCCTCTCGGGCGGCGTCGACGCGTCGGCGCTGTACCCGCCGAAGCGATTCTTCGGCGCGGCGCGCAACCTTGAGGGCGGCGGTTCGCTGACGATCCTCGCGACCGCGCTCGTCGAGACCGGCTCGAAGATGGACGAGGTGATCTTCGAGGAGTTCAAGGGCACGGGCAACTCGGAGCTGCGCCTCTCGCGCCAGCTCGCCGACAAGCGCATCTTCCCCGCGGTCGACATCGTCGCCTCGAGCACCCGTCGCGAGGACGAGCTGCTCACGGGCGAGGAGGTGCAGATCACGACGCGCCTGCGCCGGATGCTCGCCGGCCTCGACCCGCAGCAGCAGCTCGAGGTCGTGCTGAGCAAGCTCAAGGAGACCCAGTCGAACGTCGAGTTCCTCGTGCAGATCCAGAAGTCGCTGCCGCAGAACGGCAACGGGCACCACTGAGGTCTGACGGGTGTTCGAATCGGTCCAGGGGCTCCTGACCGAGCACGAGGAGCTCCAGCAGCTGCTCGCGGATCCGGCGATCCACGCCGATGCCGCGCGCGCGAAGAAGGTCAACCGGCGCTACGCCGAGCTGAGCCAGATCGTGCGCGCGCACTCGGACTGGACGCAGGCGCAGGACGACCTCGAGGCGGCGCGCGAGCTCGCCCGGGAGGACGACGCGTTCGCCGCCGAGGTCCCGTCGCTCGAGGAGGGGCTCGCGGCGAGCCAGGAGAGGCTGCGCCGCCTCCTCATCCCGCGCGATCCCGACGACGGCCGCGACGTCATCCTCGAGATCAAGGGCGGCGAGGGCGGCGAGGAGTCGGCGCTCTTCGCGGCCGACCTGCTGCGCATGTACCTCCACTACGCGGAGTCGCGCGGCTGGAAGACCGAGCTGCTCGAGCGCACCGAGTCCGACCTCGGCGGCTACAAGGACGTCCAGGTCGCCATCAAGTCGACGGCGACCGATCCCGCGCAGGGCGTCTGGGCGTCGCTGAAGTACGAGGGCGGCGTGCACCGCGTGCAGCGCGTGCCGGCGACCGAGTCGCAGGGCCGCATCCACACCTCGACGACGGGCGTGCTCGTCTTCCCCGAGGTCGACGAGCCCGAGGAGGTGTCGATCGACCCCAACGACCTGCGGATCGACGTGTTCCGCTCGTCGGGCCCCGGCGGCCAGAGCGTCAACACGACCGACTCGGCGGTGCGCCTCACCCACCTGCCGACCGGCATCGTCGTCTCGATGCAGAACGAGAAGTCGCAGATCCAGAACCGCGAGGCGGCGATGCGCGTGCTGCGCGCCCGGCTGCTCGCCAAGCAGCAGGAGGAGCTGGCCGCGGCGGCCTCGGATCAGCGCAAGAGCCAGATCCGCTCCATGGACCGCTCCGAGCGCATCCGCACCTACAACTTCCCCGAGAACCGCATCGCCGATCACCGCACCGGCTACAAGGCCTACAACCTCGACCA
Source organism: Actinomycetes bacterium (assembly GCA_023457615.1). GTDB lineage: Bacteria > Actinomycetota > Actinomycetes > Actinomycetales > Microbacteriaceae > Pseudolysinimonas_A. The sequence continues at coordinate 2,543 of JAEWKY010000347.1, forward strand.
GGTGATGAACGGCAGCATCCAGCCGCTCATCGACTCGTGCATCCAGGCGGACGAGGAGTCGCGCCTCGCCGAGCTCGCCGAGCAGAGCTGACCCCGGACCGGTGAACGTCCGCGACCTCCTCGAACACGCCGTGAGCGTGCTCACGCAGGGCGGCGTGCCGTCGCCCGACGTCGACGCCGAGCTGCTCGTCGCGCACGTGCTCGGCCTCTCCCGCGGGCAGGTGCAGGCGAAGGCGGTCACGGGCTCCCCGCTCGACGTCGAGGAGCGCCACGCCGTGCTCGAGCTCGTCGAGCGCCGTGCCGCCCGCGAGCCCCTCCAGCACCTCACGGGACGCGCCGCGTTCCGGCAGCTCGAGCTCGCCGTCGGGCCCGGGGTCTTCGTGCCGCGGCCGGAGACCGAGTACGTCGCGCAGCTCGGCATCGACGCGCTGCTCGCGGTGCCGTCGGCCACGCCGCGCGCCGCGGATCTCGGCACGGGGAGCGGCGCCATCGCGCTCGCCCTCGCGACCGAGGTGCCGCACGCCGAGGTCGTCGCCGTCGAGAACTCGCCGCGCGCGTTCATCTGGGCGCGCGAGAACGCGACGGCGGTCGGCGCCGGCAACCTGCGTCTCGTCTTCGCCGACCTCGCGGCGGCGGCCGACGTGCTCCCGGAGCTCGTCGGCACGCTCGACGTCGTCGTCTCGAACCCGCCGTACATCCCCCTCGGCGCCGTCCCGCGCGACCCCGAGGTGCGCCTGCACGATCCCGAGGCCGCGCTCTACGGGGGAGAGGACGGGCTGGAGGTCGTGCGCGCCGTCTCCGCGACCGCGCGGCGCCTGCTGCGGCCGGGCGGCGTGCTCGTGCTCGAGCACGGTGAGCTGCAGGGGGCCGCGATCCGCGACCTGCTCTCCGCGGACGGCTGGAGCGCCCCCTCGACGACGCGCGACCTCACCGGTCGCGACCGCGCGACCACGGCTCACCTCGCGGGTTGAGTGCCGGCGCAGCCGGTGTATCGAAGCCAGGCACGTCGAGCGTGGGTTTCGATACACCCGCCTGACGGCGGGCACTCAACCCGCGGTGGCGGCGAAGGCCTCGATCGCATCCCGCAGGGAGCCGGGGTCGGTGTAGAGGTGGGCGGTGATGCCGACCGAGGCGGCCCCGGCGACGTTCACGGGCAGGTCGTCGACGAAGAACGCGTGCGACGCCGGCTCGTCGTAGGCCGCCAGCACGCGCTCGAAGACCGTCGGATCGGGCTTGCGCGCGCCGTAGCGGCTCGACGAGCGCAGGTGCTCGCGCCCGAACAGCGGCACGAGCTCGGGGGCGAGCTCGGCGAGGTGCTCCTCGACGAGCGGGTTGTTGTTCGTGAGGAGCGTCACGCGCCCGAGCTCGCGCGCGCGGGCCACGGAGGACAGCACGTCCGGCCGGGGGAGCATCGCCGAGCCGCGGTTCGCGACCCACACGTCGCGGGGCACGTCGACCCCGATCGCCGCCCGCCAGGCCGCGAGGTAGGCGTCGCCGTCGGCCCAGCGGCCGGCCTCGGCGGCCCACTCGCCCTCGTCGTGCCACCAGCGCCGCCGGAGCTCGGGGAAGTCCCATCCGGTGAGCTCGGTGAGGCCCGACATCCGGATGCGCCAGTCGTAGTCGTAGAGGACGTCGTCCATGTCGAAGACGAAGAGCAGACCCATGGCCGTCCCATTCTCCCTCACGCCGTAGGGTGGAACACGCCATGGCTCTGTACGACACGAGCATCCCCGACGACCTGCTGACCGGGATGCGTCTCGCCCGGGCGGCGATCGGCCGCGGAGAGCTCGTCGTCATCCCGACCGACACCGTCTACGGCGTCGCGGCCGACGCGTTCTCGCCCGCGGCCGTGCAGCGCCTGCTCGACGCGAAGGGCCGCGACCGCACGGCGCCGCCGCCCGTCCTCGTGCCGGGCATCCCGACCCTCGACGCGCTCGCCGAGACGGTGCCCGACGAGGTGCGCGCGCTCGTCGCCCGCTTCTGGCCCGGGGGGCTCACGATCGTGCTGCGCGCCCGGCCGACCCTCGACTGGGACCTCGGCGAGACCCGCGGCACCGTCGCCGTGCGCATGCCGAGCGATCGCATCGCGCTCGAGCTGCTCGCCGAGACGGGTCCGCTCGCGGTGTCGAGCGCGAACCGCACCGGGGAGCCGGCCGCGATGACCGCCGCCGCGGCCGAGGCGATGCTCGGCGACGCCGTCTCCGTCTACCTGGAGGCGGGGGAGGCGGGCACGGCCTACCCCGAGGCGGGCGCCGGCACCGGGTCGACGATCGTCGACGCGACGGCGCTCGAGCATCCGGACGGCAAGCTCCGCATCCTGCGTTCGGGCGTCGTCCCGGACGCCGCGATCATCGAGGTCGTGGGGGCCGAGCGGTGCGCATAATCTTCTACGTCCTCGTCATGGGCGTCTCCGCGGCCGTGTCGTTCGGCGGCTCGTGGCTCATCTGGAAGCTCAGCCACCGCTACCGGCTGTACCCGAAGATCCGCGAGCGCGACGTGCACACCCGCCCCACCCCGCGGCTCGGCGGCGTCGCGATCTTCCTCGGCATCCTCATCGCGTTCGGGGTCGGCTCGCTCCTGCCCCCGCTCGCCCTCATCTTCCGCGAGCCGCTCCAGGTGCCCGCCGTGCTCGGCGCCGCGCTGCTCATCGTCGTCATCGGCGTGATCGACGACATCTGGGATCTCGACTGGTTCACCAAGCTCGCCGGCCAGGTGCTCGCCGCGGGCATCCTCGCCTGGCAGGGCGTGCAGATCGGCTGGCTGCCGCTGCCCGGCACGCTCTTCTCGCTCTCGTCGTACCAGTCGCTCGCGATCACGATCTTCGTCGTCGTGCTCGTGATGAACGCCGTCAACTTCATCGACGGACTCGACGGCCTCGTCGCGGGCGTGGCGATCATCGCGAGCGGGGCGTTCTTCATCTACGGCTACGCGGTCTCCTACGGCCCGACCGAGCAGAGCGACTACTTCAACCTCGCGCAGTTCATCACGGCGGCCCTCATCGGGGCGTGCCTCGGGTTCCTGCCGTTCAACTGGCGGCGCGGCGACGACAAGCCCGCACGGCTCTTCATGGGCGACGGGGGAGCGCTCGTCGTGGGCCTCCTCATGGCGACCTCGACGGTCGCGCTCGCCGGCCAGATCACCCCGGAGAACATCTCGGCGACGGCCGCGCTGCCCACGTTCATCCCGATCATCCTGCCGCTGGCCGTGCTCATCGTGCCGCTCGCCGACTTCACGCTCGCCGTGCTGCGTCGCCTCCGGGCGGGCAAGTCCCCGTTCAGCGCCGACCGCAAGCACCTCCACCACCGCCTGCTCGACATGGGGCACTCGCACACGCACGCGGTCGTCATCTTCTACGCGTGGACGACCGTCGCCTCGGGTGGGATGCTGCTGTTCCTGCTGCCCGAGCACGGCCTCGTCGTCGGCGGGCTCGTGATGATCGTCGGCTTCCTCGCCTGCACGATCGTGACGCTCGCGCCGCTCAGCCGTCGCAAGCAGATCGAGGCCGCCGTGCAGAGCGCTCCCGCGGAGCTCGCCGCGGAGGCGCGGGTCGCGGAGTTCGACCCGCTGGATGCCGCGGCCGCCGCCGCTGCGACGACCGAGCACACCGACGCCGAGGCCGCCCACGCCCTCGAGCGCCTGCACGAGAAGGAGGCCTCGTCATGACGGTCCGCCCGCTGCTCCTGCGGTCCCTGCGCTACGGCGCGGTGCTGACCGTGCTCGTCGCCGCCGGGGGAGGGCTCCTCGGCCTCCTCGTCGCGGGCGCCCCGGGTCTCGCCGGCGGCCTGCTCGGCGGAGCGCTCTCCGGCCTCTTCCTCGCCCTGACGGCGCTCAGCATCCTGCTCGCCGGGCGGGTGTCGGGCGGCGACCTCACGAGCCCCGCCTTCCTCGGCGTCGTGCTCGGCGTCTGGACGCTCAAGCTGATCCTGTTCTTCGTGCTCTCCCTGTGGCTCCGCGGTCAGGACTGGATCGACCCCGGCGCGTTCGGCATCACGGCCATCGTCGGCGTGCTCGGCTCGCTCGTCGCCGACGTCGTGGCGTTCCAGCGCAGCCGCATCCCCCTCGACGTGACGCTCCCCGACGACGGCGCCCCGGCCGAGGAGCGTCCCGGTGGATGAGAACCCCCGCCCCGCGCGGAGCCCGGGTCGTCAATCCCCTGATAGTGTGGGGGGCACGACCTTCCCCTTTCGCACGCCGCGCGTAGACGCGCCCCGATGCAGGAGAAAGCCCTGAACTTCCTCACCCCCTTCCTGCCTGCTCTGCCGAGCGCCGACCCCGGCGACGGCGAGTTCCACGGGCCCTCGCTCGACGAGTTCTTCCCGCCCGCCGTGCTCTTCGAGGGCACGGCGTTCGAGCTGAACCGCATCATGCTCATCCGCCTCCTGGTGGTGACGGTGCTCATCGTCTGGCTGCTGCTGGCGACGCGACGCATGCGGGTCATCCCGACCCGCGGTCAGGTCGCGACGGAGTTCCTGCTCGGCTTCGTGCGCAACAGCATCATCATCCAGACGCTGGGCGAGAAGGACGGCAAGCGGTTCATGGTGCCGCTCATGACGATGTTCTTCCTCATCCTGGGGTTGAACATCACGGGCATCGTGCCGTTCCTCAACATCGCGGGGACGTCGGTCATCGGCACGCCGCTGCTGCTCGCCCTCGTCGCCTACGTGCTCTTCATCTACGCGGGCATCAAGAAGCACGGGCTGCGGTTCTTCAAGAACTCGGTCGCCCCCGCGGGCGTCCCGGGGCCGCTGCTCCCCGTCGTCGCGCTCATCGAGATCCTGTCGACCTTCGTCGTGCGTCCCGTCTCGCTCACGCTCCGACTCCTCATGAACATGATCGCGGGCCACCTGCTGCTCGTGCTCTGCTTCTCGGCGACGCACTTCTTCTTCTTCACCCTGCTCGCCAACGGCGACTTCATCGGACTCCTGGGGCTCGGCACCTTCGCCTTCGGCGCGGTGTTCACGCTCTTCGAGATCCTCGTCGCGGTGCTGCAGGCCTACGTCTTCACCTTCCTCGCCGCCGTCTACATCCAGCTCTCGCTGGCCGACGAGCACTGACCCGCCGGCAGCCGCCGGAGCCCTCTAGTAAGAACCCCAGAAAGAAAAGGAAACCCTCGTGGAAATCTCTGGTCACCTCGTTCCCATCGCCTTCGGTCTCGCCTCGATCGGCTCGGCCATCGGCGTCGGTCTCGTCGTCGGCAAGACGATCGAGTCGGTCGCCCGCCAGCCCGAGCTGCAGGGCCGCCTGACGGGCCTCATGTTCATCGGCATCGCGTTCACCGAGGCGCTCGCGTTCATCGCGATCGCCACGGGCTTCATCCCCTTCCCGTAAGCCCCCCGAGATCTAGGAGGTCGGGATGCTGCGCGCATTCCTCGCCGAGGCTCACACGGAAGAAGAGGGCGGGATCAACCCGCTGCTTCCGGAGTTCTACGACATCCTGTGGTCGGGCGTCATCTTCGTCGCCCTGCTGATCGTCGTCTGGCGCTTCGTCGTGCCGCGGCTCAACGCGGCGCTCGACGCCCGCGCCGACGCGATCGAGGGCGGGCTCAAGCGCGCCGAGGAGGCGCAGGCCGAGGCCGCCGCCACCAAGGGCGAGTACGAGTCGCAGCTCGCCGAGGCGCGGGCCGAGGC
>JAEWKY010000348.1 GCA_023457615.1 Actinomycetes bacterium
GTGTAGACGTGCGAGGCGCCCGCGGGCAGCAGCACGTCGTCGGCGAGCGCGACACCGGGCGCGGCGCCCGTCCATCCGGCGATGGCGCCCGACGGCCCGGTCGCCGAGGCGGCGACGACGGTCGAGCCCGCGCCGAAGCGCAGGGTGTCGTCGAGGTCGTACCGGGTCGACAGCGGCGTGCCGGCCGGCGTCGAGACGGTCACGGTGTAGCGGATCTCCCAGTCGCCGTCGGCGAGCTGGTGCGGGTAGCCCGGCGCGACGGTCTTCGCGACGAGCGGCAGCACCGACTCGGCGATCGGACCGCAGTCGTCGTCGGTCAGCGTGTCGGCGCCCGAGGTGAGGGTCGCGGCGTTGAAGAAGCCGTATCCGGCACCCGCGGCGGCGCAGTCGCGCAGCGCGGGCGTCATCCCGGCGTCGACCGTGACGGTGAAGACGAGCACGTAGGTGTCCGACTCCCCCGCGGGCAGCGCGACGTCGGTCGCGAGCGGCGCCACGCCGTCCCACGCGAGCGGTGCGCCGTCGACGGTGACATCCCGACCGGTGATCGTGACGCCCGACGCGAAGCCGGGGACGTCGGTCAGCGAGTACGAGGTGTCGCCGAGCTTGGCGGCGTTCGCGACCAGGATCGAGAACGTGACGTTCCAGCTGGCGTCGGGGTTCTGGGTCGCCGAGACGAACGACTTGTCGAGCGTCGGCACGACCGGCTCGGCGCACGCGGTCTCGACGGTCGTCGATCCCCCGACGGTGAGCGAGGCGCGGTTGAGGAACCCGGTGCCGGTCTCGGGCGCGACGAGCGCGCAGTCGGCCGCGTCCGTGCCGGTGACGCCGGCCGCCACCGCGGCGACCGCGGTCACGGTGTACACGTGGCTCGAGCCGGCCGCGAGCACGGCCTCGTCGGCGAGCGCCGTGTTCGGCGCGATCCCCGTCCAGCCCGCGATCGGCGCCGGCGTGCCGGCTCCCGCGACCACCGACGAGGAGACGACGGTGACGCCGGTGCCGAACGCGAACGCGTCGGAGAGGTCGTAGCGCGCGACGCCCGCTCCCGTCGCCGTGACGGACACGTCGTAGACGACGGTCCAGCGCCCGGTGGCGGGGTCCTGCGTGAGGCCGGTGACGACCTTGTCGTGCGTCACCGTGGGCGGCACGACCGTGACGCACGCGGTGTCGGTGATCGGGGTGCCCGTCGTGGGCGTGAGCGTCGCCGAGTTGTCGAAGCCGCGCCCCGGCGTGCCGCAGACCAGGAGCGTGGGCGAGACCGTCGACGGGATCGCGACGGTGAGCGTCACGGTATAGACGTGGTCGGCGCCGCCGGCCGGGATGCTCGCGCCCGTCGCGACGGAGAGCGCTCCGCCGGTCCAGTTCGGCACCGAGAGCACGGTGGTCGCCCCGCGGGTCACGACCGCCGACACCGGCTGCACGCCCGAGGGGAGCGCCGGGGCGTCGGTGAGCGAGTAGCCGAGCGGGAGCACGGCCGACGGGTTCGTCGCGGTGAGGGTGTACGTGATGTCCCACGTGCCGTCGGCGGCGTCCGGGGTGGCCGTGCCGGGGTCCTTCGTGAAGCGCGGCACGACATCCTTCGCCGTGTTGGTGACGATGCACTCGACGTCCTGGCCGAGGGCGAGGGTCACGGTCGATCCGGTGCCCACCGTCGTGCCGAGGCCCGGACCCGCCGTGACCGTGCAGACCCAGGCGCTGCCCGTGAACTCGCTGCCGTCGAAGCCCGCGACGGGCGCCTCGGTGAGCGTGTACGCGCGGCCCGCGACGGCGGTCGCGTAGGGGGCCTTGCCGTTGCCCGAGATCGCGGCGCCGGTCGTCGGCGTCGCCGTGAGCGCGAACTTGTCGGCCGCGACCACGTTGCCCGTGACGACCTTGGTGAGCTGCAGGCGCGGCGCGTCGGCGGTGTTGGTGAAGCGGCACCACACGTGCTCCTGCGCGGCGACGGTGACCGTCGAGACCGACGGCCCGGTCCAGGGTCCGGTCTCCTTCGTGGCGCAGACGATCGCGGTCTGGCGGTAGCCGGCGGGACCGCCGGACTCGCTGAGCGTGTAGGTCGTGCCCGCGGTCGCGGCGCCCGTGACGCCCGAGGTGCCCGAGATCGCGGCGCCCGCGGTCGGCGTGGCGGTCAGCGTCCAGGCCGACGCGACGGCCGTGCCGCCGGTCGTGCCGTTCTCGACGTTCTTGAGCAGCGTGAGCTGGCCGTCGCACACGACGGTGTTGGTGATCGTCACCGAGTTGCTCGAGCCCTGGGCGAGAGCCGGGGTCGAGTAGCTGCCGGCGCCCGCGAGGTCGACGGGTCCCACCGCGCCGCCGTTGAACGACGTCACGTGCTGGCCGGTCACCCGGCAGTACGGCGACGGGACGCCCGGGGGGCCCTCGTCGACGACCGCGGCGCCGGTCGGCACCTCGGTCGCGGTGTTCCACGGGGTGGCGGTGCCGCCCACGGTCGCGGAGGCGGTGAAGCCCTGCGGGAACTGGTCGAGCGTGCCCGGCACGCCGTTCACGACCCACTGCTTGTGGACGGTGAGCGACGCGACCGGCTTCGGCGCGCGGTTGTACACGGTGCACGTGACGATGTCGGACTTGCCGACGGGGATCGAGAAGCCGAGGGCGCCGTCGTTGGTGACGGTGACCGGCGTCGAGCCGCTCGTGACGCAGACGGCGTTCTTCGAGTCCTGCGGGAGCAGGGTGTAGCCGGCCTGCTGCACCTCGGCGAGCGAGAAGGTGGTGCCCGCGGCGATGCCGGAGAGCTTGTAGTTGATCGTGCCGTTGTCGCCCTGGTTCGGGTTGCTCTTCGTGACCTGGGAAGTGCTCGGGGTCACGGTGCCGGCCGTCGTGCCCGGGGCGTCGAAGGTCCACCCGCCGGCCGGCACCGCATCCGCGATGCCCGTGGCGTTCCACGGCACGACCTTCTTGACGACGGTGACGGTGCCCTCGCAGTTGGCGCGGGCGAGCGAGTCGAGCACGGTCGCGAGCTGGCTCCAGCCGCTGATGAAGTAGTCGGATCCGACGGTCGGGCCGGAGATCGCCCGGAGGTTCTGGCCGTCGTCGAAGTTGCTGCTGCCGCCGACGCCCACCGTCACGATGCGCGAGCCCGACGCCTTGAGGGCGTTCGCCGAGAAGATCGCCTGCTCGAGCTCGATGAAGCGCGTGTTGGCGCCGGAGCCCTGCGGCGAGTCGGACGAGCCGCTGCGCGTCGGGTTGCCGTCGGTGATGACGACGATCTGGTCGTAGCCCTTGCCGTTGAGCTGGCGCAGGGCGGCATCCCAGTTCGTGTAGCTCTGGTCGCTGATCGTGTACGCGTTGATCGCGGCGGTCAGGTCCTTGACGTGCTGCGGGTTGAGCGTCGACTTGTCGAGCACGGTGCTCGTGTTCGGCGCCGGGGCCGTCGTGCCGAAGGTGTACAGCGACACCGTCGACGGCGTGCCGACGAGGGCGTTCACGAAGCCGCGCGCGGCGGTCTGCAGGTCGCCGAGCGAGTTGCTCATCGCGACCGAGTAGGAGAGGTCGGAGACCACGGCGATGTTGAGGCCGCACTTCTGCTGGGCGGGCGGGTTGTTGTACGAGTTCTGCCAGACCCCCGAGGTGGTCGAGCCGTTCGAGCCTCCGGCCTGCACCGTGAGCGTCGTGTTCTGCGCGAGGTTGCTCACCGACAGCTGGTAGGCGGTCTGCGTGAAGCTCGTGCCGTTCGAGCTGGTCACGAACTCGGGGTTCGCGTAGTAGTTCGCCGCGGCGGCCGAGCCCGCCTGGAAGGTCGCGGCCTTCGTGACGACGAAGCTGCGCGTCGAGTACGAGTTGGGCACCGTGAAGACGCAGTCGCCGCCGGCGTCGGACACGCACGTCGTGACGAGGGTGCCTCCGGAGGTGCGCAGCTCGAGCTGCACGCCCGCGAGGGGGCCGACGCCGTACGGCGACGCGACGGCGCGCGTGCCGCCCGTCTTCACGACGATCTGGCTGCTGTCGGCGGGACGCGTCGGCACGGCGGCGGAGGCCGGCGAGGCGACGATCGTGAGGCCGCTCGCGACGACGACGGTCGTGAGCAGGGCGGCGACGAGGGCGCGAAGGCGCGCGCGGACGCGGGGAGCTGCGGACATGGGGGATGCCTCTGCGCCCTCCCGGGCGATCGGCGCATCTGATCACTGCGCCGACGGGTGTCGCCGAACGGGGGTCGCGGTCTCGGGTAGATGGGGGATGGATCAGGGTGATACGGGGTGGTGCGGGGTACAGGCATTCGGGTTCCTGTCCTCGGAAATGCTGACAGCAGTTCGGGGGACCGTTCCACCCCCAAGGGGGGTGCCCCCCGAGTGCGGGGCGTCAAGCCCCCGGCCTCGAGCACGCGTCGACCTAGGGTGAGAGGATGCCCCTCCAGCAGCGGATCGCGGCGATCGTCGCGTGGATCCAGGGCCTCAAGCCCGTGCGGGTGTTCACCCATTACGGCCGCGAGCGGGGCCCGATCCTCGCGAGCGGGCTGGCCTACCAGGCGCTCTTCGCGGTGTTCGCGGGGCTCTGGGTGGCCTTCTCGATCGCGGGGCTCGTGGTGAGCGGCGACTCCGGGCTCCAGGGCTCGATCATCGATCTCCTCGACGAGACGATCCCCGGGCTCATCGACGACGGCGACGGCACGGGCGCGATCGACCCCGCCGACCTCACCTCGGGCGCCGTGTTCAGCGTCATGGGCGTCATCGCGCTCGCCGGCCTGCTCTTCACCGCGCTGGGATGGCTGGATGCCGCGCGCTCCTCGGTGCGCACGATGCTCGACCTGCCGCCGGCGTCGACGAACTTCTTCCTGCAGAAGCTCCTCGACCTCGCGGGCGGCGTCGCGTTCGCGGTGCTCCTCCTCGCGGCCGCGGGCCTGTCGTTCGCCGGGTCGAGCGCCACGGCGCTGCTGCTCGACTGGCTCGGGGTCTCGCGTGACTCGGTGCTCGGCTTCGTCGCCGGCCGCGCGGTGTCGATCCTGATCTCGGTGCTCGTCTACGCGCTCGCCCTCGCCGGGCTGTACCGCGTGCTCTCGGGCGCGAAGGTGCCGTGGCAGTTCCTCCGCGGCGGGGTGCTCGTCGGCGCCCTCGGCATCGCCGGACTCACCGTGCTCAGCGGCCTGCTGCTCGGCGGGGCGACCAACAACCCGCTCATCGCGTCGTTCGCGGTCATCGCGGGCCTGCTCATCTACTACAACTTCGTCTGCCAGGTCATCCTGATCGCCGCGTCGTGGATGGCGGTGGGCATCGCGGACGCGGGGGTCGTGCTCGACGAGCAGGCGTTCGAGCAGCGCCTCGAGACGGCGCGGGCGCTCGTCGAGGCGAACGCGCCGGAGCCCGAGGCCGCTCCGCCGAGGAGGGGCTTCTGGGCGCGTCTGCTGCGTCGGAGGCCCCGGGTAACCTCGGACGGGTGACCCGCCCCCTCCGCATCGCCAGCGTCAACGTCAACGGGGTGCGCGCCGCGTTCCGCAAGGGCATGGGCGACTGGCTCGCCGGCCGGGAGGTCGACATCCTCGCGATGCAGGAGGTGCGGGCCGAGACCGCGCACCTCGAGGAGCTGCTCGGCGAGGAGTGGGACATCCTGCACGACCCCGCGACGGCGAAGGGCCGCGCGGGCGTCGCGATCGCGTCGCGCCGCAAGGCGACCGTGCACCGCGTGACGTTCGGACCCGACGACTTCGACTCCGCGGGGCGGTGGCTCGAGGCCGACTACGACGTCGACGGCACGGTGGTCACGGTCGTCTCCTGCTACGTGCCGTCGGGGGTCGTCGACACCCCGAAGCAGGAGGTGAAGTGGGCCTTCCTCGAGGGGTTCCTCCACCACCTCGCCGCCGTCCGCGCGCACAACCCGCTCTCCGTCGTCGTCGGCGACTTCAACATCGGGCACCGCACGCTCGACATCCGCAACTGGAAGGGGAACGTCAAGAAGTCCGGCTTCCTCCCGCGCGAGCGCGCCTACCTCGACGAGGTCTTCGGCGCCGAGGACGACCCCGCCTACAACGCGGGCGCCGGGCTCGGATTCGTGGACGTCGGCCGTCGGTTCGCGGGCGAGGTCGCCGGCCCGTACACGTGGTGGTCGCAGATGGGGCGCGCGTTCGACAACGACTCCGGCTGGCGCATCGACTACCAGGCGGCGACCCTCGAACTCGCGGCTAAGGTTGTCGACGTGACGGTCGATCGAGCGACGGCGTGGGACACGCGATGGTCCGACCACGCTCCGCTCGTCGTCGACTACCAACTCTGAGGAACCCCATGTCGAAGCCCCGCCTGTTCTCGGGGATGCAGCCCTCCGCCGACTCGCTCCACGCGGGCAACTACATCGGCGCGCTGCTGCAGTGGAAGAAGCTCCAGGTCGAGTACGACGCGGTGTTCTGCGTCGTCGACCTGCACGCGATCACGGTGCCGCAGGATCCGGCGGCGCTGCGTGAGGCGACCCGGCGCACCGCCGCGCAGTACATCGCCGCGGGCATCGACCCGGCCTCCAGCATCCTGTTCGTGCAGTCGCACGTGCCCGCGCACGCCGAGCTGGCCTGGGTGCTCAACACCCTCACGGGCTTCGGCGAGGCCAGCCGCATGACGCAGTTCAAGGACAAGTCGGCCCGTCAGGGATCGGATGCCGCCTCGGTCGGGCTCTTCACCTACCCGATCCTGCAGGCGGCCGACATCCTGCTCTACGACGCGGAGATCGTGCCCGTCGGCGAGGACCAGCGGCAGCACATCGAGCTCACCCGCGACCTCGGCACGCGCTTCAACTCGCGCTTCGGCGAGACGCTCACGATCCCCGAGGTCTCGATCCTGCCGGAGACCGCCAAGGTGTTCGACCTGCAGAACCCGGGCTCCAAGATGTCGAAGTCGGGCGAGTCGCCGCAGGGCATCCTGTGGCTGCTCGACGAGCCGACGGTGCTCGCGAAGAAGGTCAGGTCCGCGGTCACCGACGCCGACCGCGACATCCTGTTCGACCCGGTCGGGAAGCCCGGGGTGTCGAATCTGCTCTCGCTGCTCTCGGTGCTCGGCGGCGCCCCCGTGCCCGAGCTCGTCGACTCCTTCGCGGGACGCGGCTACGGCGACCTCAAGTCGGAGACCGCGGATGCCGTCGTCGCGGCGTTCTCGCCCGTGCGCGAGAAGACGCTCGAGCTGCTCGCCGACCCTGCCGAGCTCGACCGCCTGCTCGCGGGCAACGCGGAGCGCGCGGAGTCGATCGCGGCCGCGACCCTCGCGCGCGTGTACGACCGCATCGGGTTCCTGCCCCGGCGATGATCCCGGTCGCGCTGACCACCCCGCGGCTCGTGCTCGATCAGCCGACCGCGGCGGACGTCGACGCGACGGCGGAGTACTGCACCGACCCGCTGTTCGAGAGGTACCTGACGACGCCGTGGCCGTACACGCGGTCCGACGCCGAGGGCTTCATCGGGTCGCACGTGCCCGCGGGCTGGGCGTCGGACGGCGAGTACACCTGGGCGTTGCGCGTCGACGGGGAGTTCGCGGGCGTCATCGGGGCGCGCACCGGGCGCTCCGACGTCGGGTTCTGGCTCGGGGCGCCCTTCCGCGGTCACGGCTACATGGCGGAGGCGCTCGGCGCCGTCGCGGACTTCTGGTTCGGGCTGCGGCATCCGGCGCTCCGCTGGGAGTGCGTCGTGGGCAACGCCGCGTCGGCCGCCACGGCCCGCGCGGCGGGGTTCGCCTACACCGGGGT
>JAEWKY010000349.1 GCA_023457615.1 Actinomycetes bacterium
GTGCGATGCACGGCACCCGCGCGCCGGGCGGCGAGCACGGCCCAGACGGCGAGGCCCGCGAGCCCGAGCGCCGACGACCCGTGCTGCAGCCACGAGGTGCCGTCGAGCGGCCCCCACGGCTCGGCGAGCACCGGGATCCACGTCGATCCGAGCCGGTCGGGATGCGTGAACAGATCCCAGAGAACGTGCGTCGCGACGCCGACCAGGGCCGCGATCGCGACGAGCGGGAGCTCGCGCCACCGCAGCCCGCCCCAATCCCAGGCCCACGGCATCCTCGCCCGCAGCGTCTCGGGGAGCAGCAGGCCCGACGCCGCCGGCCGGATCGCGAGCCGCCACACGACGTACAGCGCGATCGCGAGCGGCAGCGACGCCCACAGCAGGCTCGGGAACCCGTGCGTGACCCCGTACGAGGGCAGCCACGGGAAGAAGAGCGGCGCGTCGGGTGCCATCGCCCCGACCGCGACGGCTCCCGCGGGAAGCGGCGTGCGGGCGAACGGCAGGGCGACGATCGCGTGGCTCGGCGTGAAGGGCATGCGTCAGCCTGGCGCGCCCCGGCTGGATGTTTACTCCGCGACTCGGGCGTTGCTCCGCGCTAATCCGGCGGAGCAGCGCGAGATCGGCGGAGTAACCGGAGTCTCGGGGGTCGCGGGGCCGGGGCGCGGGACCCGGGGGGTCAGTCGAGGAACAGCGACCGCAGCCGACGGGTCGTGAACACGAGGCCGAGGGCGATCATGCCGAGGTAGTAGGCGAGGTGGCCGAGCATCGCGACCGTGAGCACGCCCGTCGTGAGTCCGCGCACGAGCTCGACGCCGTGCCAGAGCGGCAGCGCCATGATGAACCACTGCACGGGCTCGGGGTAGACCGTGATCGGGAAGAACGTCGCCGAGAGCAGGAACATCGGCAGCAGCACGAGCGGGATGACATCCATCTGCTGGAACGTCTTGAGGTACGACGTGATGCCCATGCCGATCGAGGCGAAGCCGAACGCGATGAGCAGGATGGCGGGCAGCGCGAGGAACGCCGTCCAGCCGAGGTTGAGTCCGAGCGCCTGCATCACGAGCAGGAACGCGACCCCGTAGGCGGCGCCGCGCAGCAGCGCGAGCGAGATCTCGCCGAGCGCGACGTCGAGCGGACCGAGGCGGGTGGCGAGCATCCCGTGATACAGCTTCGCGAAGTGCATCTTGAAGAAGACGTTCCACGTGGAGTCGTAGATCGCGCCGTTCATCGCCGACACGGCGAGCAGCGCGGGCGCGATGAACGCCGCGTACGGGATGTCGTTGCCCGACGAGTCCTGCACGGTGCCGATGAGACCGCCGAGGCCGACGCCGAGCGAGAGCAGATAGAAGATCGGCTCGAAGACGCCGGTGAGCACGATCCACCAGTTGGTGCTGCGGGTGGCGAGCAGGCCGCGACCGAGCACGGCGCGGGCGTTGCCGGAGTAGAGGGCGCGCACGCCACCCGTCTTCCCGGTCGCGTGACGGTACGCGGCGGTGGTCGCGCTCATCGGGCGAGCCTCTTCACGGTGAGGTGCACGGTGAGCCGCCAGCCCAGGATCGCGAGGGCGGCGAGGTAGGCCACGTGCACGAGGCTGAGCCAGAACGGCTCGGTCGGCCCGTAGGAGAACTGGCGGGCGAGTTCGCTGCCGTGCCAGATCGGCGAGATCCAGCCGATCCACTGCAGGAAGATCGGCAGCTGCGACAGCGGGAACACCGTGCCGCTGAAGAGCGAGAGCGGCATGACGATCAGCCGGTTGACGATGTTGAACTGCCCGCGGTCCTCGTAGATCGAGGCCGAGTACGCGGCGATCGGCGAGAACGCGAGACCGGTGAGGATCGCGATCGGGATGACGAGCACGGCCCAGGGCGACACGACGCCGCCGAACAGCGCGACCGCGCCGTAGTAGATGCCCGCCGTGAACAACCCGCGGATGCCGACGTAGAGGAACATCCCGTCGACGATCTGCCGCCCGCTGAGGGGCGCCGCGTTCATGCCGATGAAGATCATGTTCCACTTGAAGCCGAGCAGCATGCCGAACATGTACTCCTCGGCGGCGACGAGCACGGCGGCGTTGATGATGAGCGCGGGCGCGACGAACTGCAGGTAGCCGACGCCGGTCTGCTCGAGGAACGCGTCGTTGCGCGAGACGAGCGTGGCGAGGCCGACGCCGAACGCGAACAGGTAGAGGAACGGCGAGCCGAGCGCCGTCGCGATCATCGTCCAGAAGAACGCCCGCACCGCGCGCAGCTTGTGCTCGACGACGTACCAGGCGCCGAAGCGGCGGCTGCGGGAGGCCAGGGTCGCGTCGTCGATCCCGGCCCGTTCGAGGAGGGCGCTCATTCGATCAGCGACCGTCCGGTGAGGCGCAGGAAGACGTCCTCCAGCGACGAGCGGCGCACGAGCGACGTGATCGGCTCGAGCCCGCGCTTCGTCACCTCGACGAGCGCCTCCTCGCCGTTCTGCGCGTAGACGAGGATGCGGTCGGGCAGCACCTCGAGGCGATCCCCGATGCCCTCGAGCGCCGCCGCCGCGGCCGCGTTGCGATCGGACCCGAACCGCACCTCGAGCACTTCGCGGCTCGAGTGCTCGCGGATGAGCGACGCGGGCGACCCCTCGGCCATGATGCGGCCCTTGTCGACGACGACGAGGCGATCGCACAGCTGCTCGGCCTCGTCCATGTAGTGCGTCGTGAGCACGAGCGTCGTGCCCTGCTCCTTGAGGCGGAACAGCCGGTCCCAGAGGATGTGGCGCGCCTGCGGGTCGAGGCCGGTCGTCGGCTCGTCGAGCAGCAGGATGCGCGGATCGTTGATGAGCGCACGCGCGATCGTGAGGCGGCGCTTCATGCCGCCGGAGAGATCGTCGACCTTCGCCTTCTTGCGGTCGGCGAGCTGCGCGAACTCGAGCAGCTCGTCGGCGCGCTGCGCGACGTGCGCGCGGGGCAGGCCGAAGTAGCGGCCGTAGACGAGGAGGTTGTCGCGCACGAGGAGCTCGTTGTCGAGGTTGTCCTGCTGCGGCACGACGCCGAGCTGCGAGCGGATCTCGGGGCCGCCGGAGTCGGGGTCGCGCCCGAGGATCTCGAGCCGGCCCGAGGTGCGCGACGACACGGCGCCGACCATGCGCATCGTCGTCGACTTGCCCGCGCCGTTGGGTCCGAGGAGGCCGAACGACTCCCCCGGGGCGACCTCGAACGAGATGCCGTCGACGGCGGCGAAGTCCTTGTACTTCTTGACGAGATCCTCGGCGACGATCACAGGCGCTGACACGGAGATCGAGCCTAGGCCGACCGACCGACATCCGCGACGTGCCGCGGCCGGCCGGTCGTCGGGTCGTCGGGTCGTCGGGTCGTCGCTCAGTCGCGCAGGAACGGGATCGCGATGGGCGCCCGGTACACCCGCGTCGCCGACGCGATCGTGCCCGCGACGGTCACCACGAGGTGCGCGAGGGCGAGCACGCCCAGGACGATGACGACCGCCCCGACCGGGAAGAAGCCCGCCGTGCGGAGCTCCTCGATCGACACCGTGACGGCGAAGTACACGACGCACAGCGCGAACACGACGAAGATCGTCAGCGCCCAGTTCGCCGCCTGGGTGGCGTTGCCGCGCACGAGCGGGTGGACGCTGCGGCGACGTGCGGGGGCGGTCGCCATGATCGCGACCGCCGCGATGAGCAGGCTCACGAAGGGGATCGGGATGTACGCGAGGAACCCGAGCGCCCAGGACAGGCGCCCCGTCGGCGCGGCGACGGGGTACCCGGGAATCGGCGGCGTGCTCATCCGGCGATCCTAGACTGACCGCATGCGCCGCCTCCCGCCCGCCGTCGCGGTCGCCGCCGCGGGCGTGCTCGTGCTCGCGGGCTGCGGCACGGGCGCCGACGAGGCCGCCCTCGAGACGACGCCCCCGGCGACCCCCGCCGAGCTCGTGCTGCCCGAGGATGCCGTGCTGGGGCTGGTCGCGATCGTCACCGCTCCGAACGGCGCCACCGCCGATCTCGCGGTGGTCGTGCACGCGTCGCTCCCGTATCTCGTGCCCGAGGCGGAGGAGGCCGTGGCGACGACGGTCGCGTGGTGCGAGGGCGAGGTCGACGACACCGTGCTCGCGGGACGCGGGTTCACCTTCACGGCGGTCGACGTGACGCTCACCCCGCGCGACGGCGCGTGGCCGGCCGACCTGCGGCTCGCGGTGCTCCCCCAGCCGAACCCGGAGTTCGGCTCCACGCTCGCGGCGGGCGACGGGCTCGTGCAGGTGGAGGCGAGCGACACCGACGGCTACGACGAGTACGTGCCGCACTGCCGTCAGCCGGCCGTGCTCGAGGGCGCGGGCGGCGGGACCGTCTATCTCGGCATCCCGAGCGACATCACCGGGGCGAACGACGCCGCCTCGTTCACCGCCTGGACCTTCCACGACTTCGGGCTCGCGGCGGTGCTACCCGGCGACCTCGGCGACTCGGAGACCGCGTTCTCGGCCTGCCTCGCGAGCGTGACGCAGCTCGGCGCGGAGTTCGGGGCGCCGAGCACGACGTGGGCGGAGAAGTTCACCCACTCCGCATGCGTCGTCGGAGGCGCGTCAACCTGAGTTGACATTCGCGGCGCGCGTCAACTACGGTTGACGGATGGACGAGCTGCGCACCCTCGCCGGCGAGGCGGACTCGACCGACCCGTACGCGGCGCTCCGCGCGATCGTGCGACTCCGGACAGAATTGGATCGCGCGGAGACGATCGCCGTACGCCGGGCCCGCAACGCCGGGTACTCGTGGCACACGATCGCCCTCGCCCTGGGCGTGAGCAAGCAAGCCGTCCACAAGAAGCACGGCCGCGCGTAGCGGCCGGGAAGGCGACATCCCATGAGCGACTCCCGCGGCGGACTCCTGCGCCGTCCCGCCCCCGACGGCGGACCGCGTGCGAGCTTCCGGCAACTGCTGCCGTACATCCTCGAGCACCGCGGGCTGCTCGTGGTCGCCCTCCTCCTGAGCCTCGTCGGCGCGGGGGCGTCTCTCGCCCAGCCCCTGCTCGTCGGTCAGATCATCACGGTGGTCGAGGGCGGCGGCGCCCTGGGCATCCTCGTCTGGGTGCTCGTCGGACTCGTCGTGGTCGGCGCGATCCTCGGCGGCGTGCAGCACTACCTGCTGCAGCGCATCGGCACGTCGGTGGTCTTCTCCGCGCGCAGCGCCCTCGTGCGGCGGATGCTGCGCCTGCCGATCTCCGAGTTCGACCGGCGTCGCACGGGGGACCTGGTCTCCCGTGTCGGCTCGGACACGACGCTCCTCTACGCCGTCATCACGCAGGGGCTGCTGGATGCGCTCTCCGGCGCCGTGATCTTCGTCGGAGCGATCATCGGGATGCTCGTCGTCGATCCGCTGCTGCTCGGCCTGACCCTGCTCGTCGTGCTGCTCGCGCTCGGCAGCGGCGTGCTCCTCTCGGCCCGCATCCGGCCCGCGAGCAAGGAGCAGCAGGAGCGCGTCGGCAACCTCGCGGCGGCCGTGGAGCGGGCGATCAGCGCGATCCGCACCGTGCGCGCCGCGAACGCCACCGAGCGGGAGACCGACGCGATCCTCGTCGAGGCCGAGGCGGCGAAGCGCGCCGGGTTCAAGGTGGCCCGCATCTCGGCGATGGTCGTGCCGATCGCCGGCATCGCCATCCAGGTCGCCCTGCTCGTCGTCATCGGCGTCGGCGGCTTCCGCGTCGCGAGCGGCGAGGTCGCGATCGCGTCGCTCGTGACGTTCATCCTGTTCCTCTTCATGCTCGTCGGGCCGATCGGCTCGGTGTTCGGCGCGGTCAACTCCGTCAACCAGGCGCTCGGCGCCCTCGGCCGCATCCAGGAGATCACCGCGCTCCCGGGCGAGACCGACCGGGATGCCGCCCTCGAGCCCGCCGCCCCCGTCGCCACCTCGGCCGCGATCAGCTTCGACGACGTGCGATTCACGTACGTGGCGGCTCCCGAGGCGTCAGTTCCTGTCGTTATCGACACCTCGGAGCGACAGGAATCGACGCCTCAACTCGAGAGCCGCGAGGTGCTCAAGGGCGTGACCTTCGAGGTTCCGCGCGGGAAGCGGGTCGCCCTCGTCGGGCCGTCGGGGGCGGGCAAGTCGACGATCTTCGCCCTCATCGAGCGGTTCTACGACCCCGACTCGGGCGTCGTGCGACTCGACGGGCGGGATGTGCGCGGCCTCCCCCGCGACGAGCTGCGGGCCCAGATCGGCTACGTCGAGCAGGACGCGCCCGTGCTCGCCGGCTCGCTCGGCGACAACCTGCGACTCGCGGCCCCGGAGGCGACCGACGAGCAGTGCGTCAAGGTGCTGCGCGACGTGAACCTCGGCGGGGTGCTCGACCGCGATCCGGCGGGGCTGGATGCCGCGGTCGGCGAGGACGGCATCATGCTCTCCGGCGGCGAGCGGCAGCGACTCGCGATCGCGCGCGCGCTGCTCGCGGCGGCCCCGATCCTGCTGCTCGACGAGTCGACCTCGAGCCTCGACGGGCTCAACGAGCAGCTGCTGCGCGAGGCGATCGACGCCGTCGCGGCCGACCGCACGCTGCTCGTGATCGCGCACCGGCTCAGCACCGTCGTCGACTCCGACGCGATCGTCGTGCTCGAGCACGGCGAGGTGATCGGCGTCGGCACCCACTCCGAGCTCGTGACGAGCACTCCGCTCTACCGCGACCTCGCGAAGCACCAGCTGCTCGTCTAGTGGGAGAGTAGGCGCGTGGCGGGCAGATCGGGCGAGCCGGGCGTCTCTCTGCTCGAGCGAGCCTCGCGGCTGCTGCGCGCGCTGTCGGCCGAGGGCGAGTCGATCGCGGTGCCCGACCTCGCCGCGCGCGCGACACTGCCCCTCTCGACCACCCACCGCCTGGTCGGCGAGCTGAGCCGGCTGGGCGCCGTCGAGCGGCATCCCGACGGCACCGTGAGCATGGGCCTCGGACTGTGGGAGCTCGGCGAGCGCTCCGCCGTGCTGCGACGGCTGCGCGAGGCTGCGCTGCCCGAGCTCGTCGAGCTCTACGACCTCACCGGCGAGAACGTGCACCTCGGGGTGCTCACCGGCAGCGAGGTGCTCTACGTCGCGAAGGCGAACGGCAAGCGCGCCATCCCGACGCTCTCCGAGGTGGGGGTGCGGCATCCGCTGCACGCGACCGGGGTCGGGCGCGCCATCCTGTCCACGCGCGAGCCGGCGTGGCTCGACGACTACCTCGCGGGCCCCCTGCTCGCCGAGACCCGGCACACGATCACGGATGCCGCCACGCTCCGCGAGGTCGTCGCGGTGGAGGCGAAGCAGCGCTACGCGTTCACGCGGCAGGAGATGACGCTCGGCAACGTGTCGATCGCGATGCCCCTGCGTCCGCGCTCCGGACTGCCCGCCGCGGCGATCGGCATCGTCGCCCACGCCGCGTCGGCCGATGAGGTGCGCCTCGTGCCGCTGCTGCGGCGTGCCGTCGCCGCCGTCGAGCTGCGTCTCGACCACACCGCGGGTTGAGTGCCCGGCGCAGCCGGGTGTCTCGAAACCGCCCGGAGCAACTCGTCGGAGGGGGTTTCGATACACCGCGCTACGCGCGGCACTCAACCCGCTAGGCGTGCGCCGACTTCCACGGCATCCTGGGGCGCATGAGGAAGGTCGTGTTCCTGCAGGGCGGCGGTGCGGGCGCGCACGAGGCGGATGCCCTGCTCGCCGAGAGCCTGCGCACGCACCTCGGCGCGCGGGGGGGCCCCGGGGGGCGCCC
>JAEWKY010000350.1 GCA_023457615.1 Actinomycetes bacterium
GAGGAAGACCACCGCGCCCACGAGGGCGAGCACGAGCGCCGCGAGCAGCACGCAGCCGAGAGCGGTGAGGACGCTCGCCGCCGTCGCCGTGGGCACGGGGGTTCCGGAGCGCTCGGCCTGCTCGGCCAGGAATTCGCCGGTGCCGCCCGGGAGGGCGCCCAGGAGGTTGCGCACGAGAGTGGCGGGGTCGACCTGCAGCACCGTGCCCGAGTAGCAGCTCTCCGCCGACTCGCAGGTCATCTGCGAGATGCGGACGCGGATCCAGGCGAACGACGTCGCGAAGGCGAGGGCGAACACGCCGCCGACGACGACCCGCCCGCGCCAGCGCGCCCACCGGGTCGCGGCGACCGGCGCGGGCTGCACGAGCAGCACCAGCACGACCAGGGGGATGCTGAGCGCCATGAGCTCGTAGTCGAAGCTCACGGCGACGCCGGCGATCGCCGCCAGGACCGCCACCGGGACGACCGCGCGGGAGAAGCGGGCGTCCAGGAGCCGGGAGGCGGCGAGCGCGGCGGCGGCGAGGAGCAGATAGGCCCCGAACGGGCCGTAGGTGATGGTCGGGTAGTTCAGCCAGCCGTTGAGCGTGCCGATGCTCTGCGTCTTCGCCCCGAGCACGACGAGCAGCGGCAGGAGCACGACGATCGCGACGATCGTCGTGCGGCCGAACCGCGCCGCCCCGCCGTCGGCGCCGCGGAATCGGAACGCGCGGAGGAAGACCACCGCGCCCACGAGGGCGAGCACGAGCAGGAACACCTTGAGGAGGGCCCAGATCGCGACGGGCGGCACCGAGAAGGCGACCGAGAGCTTCATGACGGCGAGGGCGAGCACCCATCGCGACGCCTCCGACAGCCCGGTCATGCGCGCCTGCGCGTCGAAGGCGAAGGACGCGAGGAAGGGATCCCAGAAGGCCCGCCGGAAGGAGCCGCCGCTGTCGGGGGCGGCCTCCATGAGCCAGTAGCTGTCGTCCGCGCCGACCGACGATGCGAGCACCGGGAAGAGCACGACCAGCAGGAGCACGAGGTAGGCCGAGAGCGAGAGCCCGAGCGTCCACGGCGAGGCGAGCAGCATCGCCGTGCGACCGCGAAGGCGCTCGATCATGCCGCCACCTCCCCGGCGGCCGTCCGCGCGCGCCCCGTGCTCACTGTCCCGAGCCGTTCGCGGCGGCTCGCTCGGCGCGGAACTCGGTGTAGTCCCGGATGTAGTCGGAGTCCTCGTACTCGCGCGAGGCGAGCACCAGGAGCACCGCGTCGGAGGAGTACCGGTACTGCGTGCCCCAGGTCATCGCCGGCATGTAGAGACCGAGGTCGGGACGGTCGAGCACGACCTCCTCGCGATGGCTCCCGTCGTCGACGATCGCGTTCACCGAGCCGCGCAGGCAGACGAGGAACTGCTCGCAGCGTCGGTGGGCGTGCGACCCGCGGGCCTCCACCGAGGGCACGTCGTAGACGACGAAGAAGCGCTGCACGTCGAACGGCACCTGCTTCGCGATCTCGCCGGCGACGAGCGACCCGCGGAGGTCGACGGCCCGCGTCAGCTCGACGGTCGCGACCCCGGCGACGGTGAGCGCGCTCGCCTCGCTGGCCGACGCCGCGACGGGTCCCGGCACGCGCGTCGTGTTCGTGTAGCCCTTGATGCGGGCGGGGTTGCCGACGACGATCGCGTTGTCGGGGACGTCGCGCGTGACGACGCTCCCCGCGCCGACCATCGCGCCGGCGCCGATCGTCACCCCGGGGAGGATCGTGGCGTTGCCGCCGATGGAGGCTCCGCGGCGCACGACGGTCTGCGAGAACTCGGCGGGGAACACCTTGCTGCGCGGGAACGGGTCGTTCGTGAAGGTCGCGTTGGGTCCGACGAAGACGTCGTCCTCGAGCCGCACGCCGTCCCAGAGCTGCACGCCGCTCTTGATCGTGACGCGGGAGCCGACGACGACGTCGTTCTCGATGAACACGCCGTCGCAGATGTTGCAGTCGTCGCCGATCACGGCGCCGGGGAGGACGTGCGCGAACGCCCAGACCCGGGTGCCCTCTCCGACGTGCGGGGACTCGCAGATGCCCTGGGGGTGCACGTAGGCGCTCATTCGGACGGTTCCTCCGCGGGGTCGGTGCCCGACAGCGCTGAGGGCGGTCGGAAGATGAAGTGGCCTCCGATGAATGTTAGGGGTGTGGTGACGACGAGAACCACCGCGCTCGTCACGAGCAGCTCGAGCGGGGTGCTCGGCGAGATCAGGTGGATGACGAGCTGCCCGACGCCGAACACGGCGAGGTAGAACGCCACGAAGCCCAGCACCCGCACCCAGGAGAACCGCACCCGGAAGACCAGGCGCGACGACGCGAGCGAGGTCCAGACGAGGCCGAGCGCGAAGGCCACCGCGTAGGCGATCCAGGCCGGGATGACGAGCCCGAGCAGGAAGAAGATCACGTACGTGACCAGGGTGTTCGCCCCGCCGACGAGGAGGAACCGCACGAGGCGCCCGAGCGTCGCCCGGCGCCCGGCGCCCTCGGGGGCGCTCATCCCCCGAACGTCTCGCTGCGCATGACGACCGCGTTCGGGCGGCCCTTCGTGTTCTCGAAGGTGCGCCACACGTACGTGCCGACGATGCCGAGGGCGAAGAGCACGGTGCCGGTCGAGAACAGCAGCACGAGCATCTGCGCGGTGTACCCGGGGACCTCGATGCCGCCGAAGATCCAGCTCGCGAAGACGGTGATCGCGGCGAGGAACGACACGAGGGTGCCGATCGTGCCGACCGTCAGGATGACCGTGACGGGCAGGCTCGTGAACGAGAAGACGCTGTCGAGCAGATAGCGCACCTTCTTGCCGAACGACCAGGCGCTCTCGCCGTGCTTGCGCGCGAGACGCGTGTACGGCACCTCGACGCGGCGGAAGCCCAGCCAGAACAGCAGGCCGACGAGGCTCGAGTTCGACTCGCCGAGGTCGACGAGCTGGCGCGCGACATCGCGTGTGCAGGCGAAGATGTCGACCCCGCCGGGCGGCATCGACGGCTGCACCGCGCGGCGGTAGAACGTCCAGTACGCCCGCGACAGCAGCTTCGACAGCGCGGGATCCTCGCGCTTGAGCCGCGTGCCGACCGCGACGTCGTAGTGACCGCCCGACAACTCGGCGAAGAACTGCTCGATGAGCTCGACGGGCTCCTGCAGGTCGGCCGCCATCGCCGCGATGTACTCGCCGCGCGCGAGCCGGAAGCCCGTGCGGATCGCCGCGAACGCGCCGAAGTTGCGCGAGTGGTTGATGAGCTGGCCGGCGAAGGACGCCTGCGCGAGGAGGCCGCGCAGGATCGCGGCCGAGTCGTCCGGCGAGCCGTCGACGACGAAGACGGCCTCGAGCGGTCCGTCGAGGCGGGTCTGCAGCCACTCGAGCTGCTCGACCACCTCCGGCAGGGAGTCGGCGTTGCGGTAGACGGGGACGACGACCGAGTACCGGGGGTCGCGGCGCTCCGGCTGGGTGCGGGCCATCCCTAGAGCGCACCCAGCACGTCGGAGATCCGGGCGACCTCGTCGTCGCGGAGCTCGGGGAACATCGGGATGCTGAGGATCTCGGCGGCGGCGCGCTCCGTCACGGGGAGCGGCACCACGAGTTCGGCGCCCCCGGCGACGACCTGCCGGTGGTCGGGGATCGGGTAGTGCACGTCGGTCAGCACCCCGGCAGCGCGGAAGGCCTCGCGCACCGCGTCGCGGTCGGGTGTGCGGAGCACCGCGAGGTGGGCGACGTAGGACGGTCCGGCGGCGTTGACGAGCAGGCCCGAGCGGTCGGCGGCCTCGTAGGCGCGGTGGATGTCGCGTCGGCGGTCGTTGCCCGCGGCGAGCAGCGGGAGCCGCACGCGCAGGATCGCCGCCTGCAGCTCGTCGAGGCGGGAGTTGCGCCCGCCGGGCGTCGAGGCGGCGTACTTGCTCTCCCAGCCGTACTGCCGCAGTCGGCGCACGCGGGCCGCGAGGTCGGCGTCGTCGGTGACGATGCCGCCGCCGTCGCCGAGGGCGCCGAGGTTCTTGGTCGGGTAGAAGCTCGTGGTGGCGAGGTCGCCGAACGTGCCCGCGGCCTTGCCGTCGACGACCGCGCCGAGGCTCTGCGCGCAGTCCTCGAGCACGCGGGCACCCGCCTCGCGGGCGATCGCGGCGAGCTCGACGAGCTCCCCGACGTTGCCGAACAGGTGCGTGATCACGACGACCTTCGGCACGGTCGCGGATGCCGCGAGCAGCTCGCGCAGGCTCTGCGGCGACATCTGCAGCGTGTGCTCGTCGACATCCACGTAGACCGGGGTGGCCCCGATCTTGCGCACCGCGGTCGACGTGTAGCCTCCCGCGTTGGCCACCGTCGCGACGAGGTCGCCCCGTCCGACGCCGAGCGCGAGCAGACCGAGCTCGAGCGCATCCGTGCCGTTGGCGAGGCCGACGGCGTGCGCGGCGCCGAGCGAGGCGGCCAGCTCGGACTCGAACGCGTCGTGCTCGGGACCGAGCACGTACCACCCGCTGTCGAGCACGCGGGCGACCGCGGCGTCGAGCTCGGAGCGGATCGCCCGCACCCCGCGGCCGAGGTCGTTGAAGGGGACGGTGTCGCGCGAGTCTGCGGGAGGCATGCGAGTATCTTTCGGCGTCGCCGGGCTGGACGCAGATCAGGCTATCCGATCCCCGAATAGGCTCAAGCCGTGAAGATCCTCGTCACCGGCGGGGCCGGTTTCATCGGCTCCAACTTCGTGCACCACCTCGTGCAGCACACCGACCACTCCGTCACGGTGCTCGACAAGCTCACCTACGCGGGGAACGCCGCGTCGCTCGACGGGCTGCCGGCCGATCGGGTGGAGCTCGTGGTGGGCGACATCCTCGACGCCCGCCTCGTCGACGAGCTGTTCGCGCGCCACGACGCCGTCGTGCACTACGCCGCCGAGTCGCACAACGACAACTCGCTCGACGACCCGAGCCCGTTCGTGCAGACCAACGTGCTCGGCACGTTCACGCTGCTGGAGGCGGCGCGCACGCACGGCATCCGCTTCCACCACATCTCGACCGACGAGGTCTACGGCGATCTCGAGCTCGACGACCCCGCGAGGTTCACCGAGCAGACCCCGTACAACCCGAGCTCGCCGTACTCGAGCACGAAGGCGGGCAGCGACCTGCTCGTGCGCGCCTGGGTGCGCAGCTTCGGCGTGCGCGCGACGATCTCGAACTGCTCGAACAACTACGGGCCGTTCCAGCACGTCGAGAAGTTCATCCCGCGGCAGATCACCAACGTGCTGCGCGGCGAGCGCCCGAAGCTCTACGGCACGGGCGAGAACGTGCGCGACTGGATCCACGCCGACGACCACTCCTCGGCGGTGCTCACGATCCTCGAGAAGGGCGTGCTCGGCGAGACCTACCTCATCGGCGCCGACGGCGAGAAGAGCAACAGGGATGTCGTCGAGCTCATCCTCGACGGGCTCGGGCAGCCGCGCGACGCCTACGACCTCGTGACCGACCGGCCCGGGCACGACCTGCGCTACGCGATCGACTCGACGAAGCTGCGCGACGAGCTGGGCTGGGCGCCGCGCTTCGGCGACTTCGAGGCGGGACTCGCCGCGACGATCGCGTGGTACCGCGATCACGAGTCGTGGTGGGCGCCGCAGAAGGACGCGACCGAGGCGAAGTACCGCGCGGCCGGCCAGGCATGACCCGGTACGTCGTCACGGGCGCGGGCGGGATGCTCGGCGCCGACCTGCGCCGGGTGCTCGCCGGGCGCGACGTGACGGCGCTCACCCGCGCCGAGCTCGACATCACCGACGCCGCCGCCGTCCGCGCCGCGGTCGCGGGGGCCGACGTCGTGATCAACGCCGCCGCGTACACGGCCGTCGACGACGCGGAGACCCACGAGGAGGCCGCGTTCGCCGTCAACGCCACGGGGGCCGGCCTGCTCGCCGAGGCGGCGGCGCAGGCCGGTGCGCGCCTCGTGCACGTCTCGACCGACTACGTGTTCGACGGCGGCGCGACCGAGCCGTACGCCGAGCAGACGCCGCGCGCCCCGCTCGGCGCCTACGGCCGCACGAAGGCCGCGGGCGAGGAGCTCGTGCTGCGGCATCCCTCGACCTACCTCGTGCGCACGGCCTGGCTCTACGGGGCCGGCGGGGCGAACTTCGCGCGCACGATGCTGCGCCTCGCCGGCGAGCGCGAGACGGTGAGCGTCGTGACCGACCAGGTCGGCCAGCCGACGTGGTCGCGCGACCTCGCGTCGGCGATCCTCGGGCTGCTCGACGCCGACGCGCCGTTCGGCATCTACCACGGCACGAACTCCGGACGGGCGAGCTGGTTCGACTTCGCCCGGGCCATCTTCGAGGAGTCGGGGCTCGATCCCGCCCGGGTGCTGCCGACCGACGGCTCCGCCTTCGAGCGCCCCGCGCCGCGCCCGGCGTTCTCGGTGCTCGGCCACGCCGCCTGGGCCGCCGCCGGCCTCGAGGCGCCCCGTCCCTGGCGCGACGCGCTGCGGGCGGCGATCGCGGAAGGAGCTCTGACGAGCCCATGACGACCCTGCGCCTCATCCTCGACGACATGCTGCTGCCGAGCGGCGGCCCTCTGGCCCGCTACGCCGAGGAGCTCGCCCGGGCCCTCGTGCGCGCCGCACCGCGCGGGGCCGATGTCGCGGGCGTCGTCGCCGCCTCCCCCGAGGGCGACTACGCGCGCGTGCGCGAGAGCGTCCCGGGCCTGCGCGAGCTGCACAAGAGCGCGCTCGCCCGCCGCGAGCTGGCCGCCGCCTGGCAGCGCGGCTTCACCGTGCTCCCGGGGAGCGGCATGGTGCACTCGACGAGCCTCCTCGCGCCGCTCCGCCGCCACGACCGCTCGCTCGCCCCCGCGGAGCAGACGGTCGTGACGATCCACGACGCCCTCGCCTGGACGCATCCCGACCTGCTGCCCTCCCGGCAGGCGTCCTGGGCCAAGGCGATGGGCAAGCGCGTCGAGAAGCACGCGGATGCCGTCGTCGTGCCGAGCCACGCGGTCGCCGCCGACCTCGAGGAGCATCTCGACCTCGCGGGCCGGCTGAGGGTCATCGGCACGGCTCCGTCGTCGGGGCTCGAGCTCCCGGTCGATGCGGCGGCGCGGCGCGCCTCCCGCGACCTCCCCGATCGCTACGTCGTCGCCGTCGCCGAGGGCGACGCGCGCAACGGGTTCGCGACGCTCGCCGAGGCCGATCCGGGCGTCCCGGTCGTGCTGCTCGCCTCGTCCGCCGACGTGACCGCCCTGGAGGGCGCCGAGCGCCTCACCGTCGTCGAGGACGCGGCCTGGGC
>JAEWKY010000351.1 GCA_023457615.1 Actinomycetes bacterium
GGATCAGGGCGTGCCGGGCGGCCTTGGGCGCGGGGATCCGGCCGGTCGTCGTGCCGACCGCGTCGGCGGGCAGGCCGGTCACGACCGCCCCAGGAGCCAGGTGAGCAGCGCCTTCTGGGCGTGCAGCCGGTTCTCGGCCTCGTCCCAGATGACGCTCGCCGGCCCGTCGATGACCTCCGCCGCGACCTCGTAGCCCCGGTCGGCCGGCAGGCAGTGCAGGAAGATCGCGTCGTCCTTCGCGAGCGTCAGGAGCTCGGGCGTCACCTGATAGGCGCCGAAGACGGCGACGCGATGCGCCTTCTCCTCCTCCTTGCCCATCGACACCCAGGTGTCGGTCACCACGACGTCGGCGCCGGCGACGGCCTCGTTCGGATCGGTGTACAGGGTCACCGATCCGCCCGTCTCGGCCGCGCGGCGGTCGGCATCCGCAACCACGGAGTCCGCGGGGCTGAACTCGGCCGGCGAGGCGACGCGCACGTGCATGCCGGCCGTCGCACCGGCGAGCAGGTAGCTGTGCGCCATGTTGCTGGCCCCGTCGCCGAGGAACGTCACGGTGAGGCCGGCGAGCGCGCCCTTGTGCTCCCGGATGGTGAGCAGGTCGGCGAGCAGCTGGCACGGGTGGAAGTCGTCGGAGAGCGCGTTGACGACCGGTACCGTCGTGCCCGCCGCCATCCGCTCGAGCCCCGACTGCGCGTAGGTCCGCCAGACGATCGCGGCGACCTGGCGCTCGAGCACGCGCGCGGTGTCCTCGGGGGTCTCCTTGCCGCCGAGCTGGCTGCTCGCCGTCTGGATGATGAGCGGCGACCCGCCGAGGTCGGCGATCCCGACCGCGAACGAGACGCGCGTGCGGGTCGACGACTTGTCGAAGATCACCGCGACGGTCTGCGGTCCCTCGAGGGGCTTCTCGGCCCAGCGATCGGCCTTCAGACGCTCGGCCAGGTCGAGCACCTCGGTCTGCTCGGCCGGCGTGAGGTCGTCGTCGCGGAGGAGGTGCCGGGTCATGCGGGGAGCCTTTCGGGAGCGATGCGGGTGAGAGCCGTGGAGAAGAGGTCGAGGAAGCGGTCGACGTCGGCGTCGACGATCGTGAGCGGCGGCGCGAGACGGATGCGGTCGTCGGCGGCGGCGTTGACGATGAGGCCGAGCTCGAACGCCGCGGCGGCGACGTCCTTCGCCCACGGGCCGGCGAGACCCACCCCGACGAGCAGCCCGCGGCCGGAGACGTCCGTGATCGCCGGATGCGCGAGCGCGAGGACGCCGGCGCGGAGGCGCTCCCCCTGAACCCGCGCGTTCTCGACGAGGCCCGCGCGCTCGATCTCGCCGAGCACCGCGTTCGCGGTCGCCGTCGCGAGCGGGTTGCCGCCGAAGGTCGTGCCGTGATCGCCGGGCTGCAGGAGGTGCTGCGCGGGGCCGAACGCGACGAGGGCGCCGATCGGGAAGCCGCCGCCGATGCCCTTGGCCAGCGCGACGAGGTCGGGCGTCGTGCCCTCCGGCAGCTCGCCCGCGTGCTGGAAGGCGAACCAGTCGCCCGTGCGGCCGGCGCCGGTCTGGATCTCGTCGAGGATCAGCAGGGCGCCGTGCCGCGCCGTGAGCTCGCGCGCCCCGGCGAGGTAGCCCTCGGGCAGGTCGAGCACGCCCGCCTCGCCCTTGATCGGCTCGAGCACGAGCGCCGCGACATCCGGCCCGAGCGCGGCGTCGAGCGCCTCGAGGGTCGTGGGCAGGAACTCCGGCCCCGCGAGCAGCGGCTCGAACGGGGCGCGCAGCGCGGGCTTGCCCGTGATCGACAGGGCGCCGAGCGTGCGGCCGTGGAACGACTTCTCGAGGGCGAGGATGCGCGGCCGGCCCGTGCGCCGGGCGACCTTGACGGCGGCCTCCATGACCTCGGTGCCCGAGTTGCCGAAGAACACCGCGTCGCCGCCCGTGAGCCGCTTCAGCCGCTCGGCGAGCGCGAGCTGGGGCTCGGACGCGAAGTAGTTGGAGACGTGCGCGAGGGTCGCCGCCTGGCGGCTGACGGCCTCCACGAACACGGGATGCGCGTGACCGAGCGCGTTCACGGCGATGCCGGCGAGGAAGTCGAGGTACTCCGTGCCGTCCGCGTCCCAGACGCGCGCGCCCTCGCCTCGGGTCAGCACGGCGAGCGGGGTCGGGGCGTAGGAGAACATCGCGGCGCGGAAGCGGTCGCTCATGCCACGACCTCCGTGCCGATGCCGGCATCCGTGAAGATCTCGAGCAGCACCGAGTGCGGGCGCCGGCCGTCGATGATCGCGGCCTTCGGCACCCCGCCCGCCACGGCCTCGAGGCACGCCGTCATCTTCGGGATCATCCCGCTCTCGAGCCTCGGCAGGAGCTCGACGAGCTCGGGCGCCGTGAGGTGCGAGACGAGCGAGTCGCGGTTCGGCCAGTCGGCGTAGAGCCCCGCGACGTCGGTGAGCACGACGAGCTTCTCGGCGCCGAGGGCGACCGCGAGCGACGCGGCGGCGGAGTCGGCGTTGACGTTGAGCGACTGCCCCGGCACGTCGAGATCGGGCGCGATCGACGAGACCACCGGGATGCGACCGGCCGCCACCTCGGCGAGCACCGCGGCGGGATCGACCTGCACGACGTCGCCGACCAGCCCGATGTCGACCGTCTCGCCGTCGACCACGGCTCCCCTCCGCCGGCCGCCGAAGAGCCCGGCGTCCTCCCCCGAGATCGCGGACGCGAGCGGGCCGTGCTCGTTGATGAGCGTCACGAGCTCGCGGCTCACCTGACCGGTCAGCACCATGCGCACGACGTCCATCGTCTCGGGCGTCGTCACGCGGTAGCCGCCGCGGAACTCGCTCGCGATGCCCAGCCTGTCGAGCATCGCCGTGATCTGGGGGCCGCCGCCGTGCACGACGACGGGCTTGAGCCCGACGTGCCGCAGGTAGACCATGTCCTCGGCGAACGCGCGCTGCAGCTCGGGCGAGACCATCGCGTTGCCGCCGAACTTGACGACGACGATCTTGCCCGCGAAGCGCTTGAGCCAGCCCAGCGACTCGATGAGCGTGGCGGCCTTGAGCTCGGCATCCTTCGTCTGCTCGTCGGCGCTCATGAGCTGTACGCCGAGTTCTCGTGCACGTAGTCGTGGGTGAGGTCGTTCGTGAGGATGATCGCGCCCGCGACCCCGGCGTGCAGGTCGAGCTGCAGCAGCAGCTGGCGCGGCGCGAGGTCGACCTCCTCGCGCGGACGGTCGGGTCCGCCCTGCGCGCACACTCGCACGCCGTTCATCGTCACGTCGACGTCGTAGGGGTCGAACGCGGCCCGGGTCGTGCCGATCGCGGCGAGCACCCGGCCCCAGTTCGGATCGTTGCCGAACACCGCGGCCTTGAAGAGGTTGTTCCGCGCGATCGACCGGCCGACCTCGACGGCGTCGTCCTCGGTGGCCGCGCCCGTGACCTCGATGACGATGTCGTGGCTCGCGCCCTCGGCATCCTGCTGCAGCTGGAACGCGAGATCCAGGCACAGGTCCTGCAGCACGACGGCGAACATCGAGGGATCGGGGCGGATGCCGGACGCGCCGCTCGCGAGCAGGGTCACCTGGTCGTTCGTCGACATGCAGCCGTCGCTGTCGAGCCGGTCGAAGCTCACGCGCGTCGCGGAACGCAGCGCCTCGTCGAGCTCGGCGCTCGAGAGGTCGGCGTCGGTCGTGATCACGACGAGCATCGTCGCGAGGCCGGGCGCGAGCATCCCGGCGCCCTTCGCCATGCCGCCGATCCGCCAGCCGTCGCCGTGCTCGCGCGTCGCCGTCTTCGGCTTCGTGTCGGTCGTCATGATCGCGCGGGCGGCGGCCTCGCCGCCGTCGACGCTCAGCGCGGTCGCGGCCGCGGCGATCCCGGGGATCAGCTTCGCGCGATCGAGCTGCCGGCCGATGAGCCCCGTCGAGCAGACGAGCACGTCGCCGGAGCTCAGGCTCAGCGCATCCGCCACCGCCTCGGCCGTGAGATGCGTCGTCTGGAAGCCCTCGGATCCCGTGAAGCAGTTCGCGCCGCCCGAGTTGAGCACGATCGCCGACACCGTGCCGTCGGCGATGACCTGCTGCGACCAGAGGATGGGGTTCGCCTTCGCGCGGTTGCTCGTGAACACCGCGGCGGCGTTCTGCGACGGACCGCGGTTCACGACGAGGGCAAGGTCCCTTTCTCCGGAGCTTTTCAGCCCCGCCCGCACGCCGGCCGCCTCGAACCCGGCCGCGAACGTGACACCTCCGGAGAAGTGGACCTCCTCTCCGGAGGAACGGACATCTGCGATCACGGGGCGACTCCGTTCACGGGGAGGCCGAGCGCCTCGGGCAGGCCGAGGGCGAGATTGGCCGACTGGATGGCGGCACCCGCGGTGCCCTTGCCGAGGTTGTCGAGGGCGCTCACGACGACGACGCGACCCGCGCGCTCGTCGACCGTGAGGCCGATCAGGCACGTGTTGGCGCCGAGCGTGTCGGCGACGCGCGGGAAGGCGCCCGGCAGCAGCCGCACGAACGTCTCGTCGGCGTAGGCCGACTCCCAGGCCTCGCGCACCGCCGACGCGCCGCCCGTGAGCTTCGCCGTCGAGGTCGCGAGGATGCCGCGTGCCATCGGCACGAGCACGGGCGTGAAGCTCAGGCTCACCCCGACGCCGCCCGCGGCCGCGAGGTTCTGCACGATCTCCGGGTTGTGCCGATGCCCGCCGCCGACGCCGTACGCCGACGCCGAGCCCAGGATCTCCGCCGCGAGGAGGTCGGGACGCAGGCTCTTGCCCGCCCCCGACGGCCCGACCGCGAGCACGCTCACGAGGTCGTCGGCGGCGATCACGCCCGCCGCGATCCCCGGCGCGAGGGCGAGGGTGATCGCGGTCACGTTGCACCCCGGAACGGCGATGCGGCGGGCACCGGCCAGCTCCTCGCGCTGCCGCCGGCCGCCCTCGAGCAGCAGCTCGGGCATCCCGTAGGTCCACGCCCCGAAGTACTCGCCGCCGTACCAGGTGGCCCAGGCGTCGGGATCGGTGAGACGGTGGTCGGCGCCGCAGTCGACGACGAGGACGTCGTCGGGCAGCTGCGCCGTGATCGCGCCCGAGGCGCCGTGCGGCAGGGCGAGGAAGACGACGTCGTGACCCGCGAGCACCGCGGGCGTCGTCTCCTGGAGCACGAGGTGGCCGAGCGCGACGAGATGCGGGTGCACGGCGGAGAGCGGCTGCCCGGCGTTCTGATGCGCCGTGACGGTGGCGATCTCGAGCTCGGGGTGGGCGGAGAGCAGGCGCAGCAGCTCGCCGCCCGCGTAGCCGCTGGCTCCGGCGATGGCGACGGAGTAGGACATGGAAGAGGCCTTCAGGTTCGACGGACGGGGACTCGAAGCCGGCGACGTCGCGCGAACCGGACGGCTCAGCGGTGCGACGTCGCCTGAAGTCGGCGCGCGCGGCGGAGCGGACGGAGCGAGAGGCTCCGGGAGGCGATCCGCGTCAGGTCCACGGTCCGACCCTACTGGGTGCGGCATCCGCACCACTAATCTGAGTGTGAATCGGGGGCTCGCTGTGGGCGCCCCGGAAGGAAAAGAGGAACCATGGCTGACCTCAGCTCCCTGCTGAAGCAGATCCCCGTCGGCGACATCGCGAAGCAGCTCGGCATCGACGAGTCGGTCGCCGAGGCCGCGGTGCAGCAGATCGTCCCCGGTCTCGTCGCCGGGCTCGCCGCCAACGCGGAGGACCCGAGCGGCGCCGCGTCCCTGAAGAAGGCCCTCAGCCACGACCGCGGCCGCGTGCACACGAAGTCCGTGAAGGACATCGACACCGCCGACGGCAAGAAGATCGTGCGCAACGTCTACGGCGACAAGGAGGACCAGGTCGCGACGAAGCTCGCGGCGACGGCCACCAAGGCCTCGGGCGCCGGCGACGTCACGCAGGACATCATCAAGCAGATCCTCCCGATCGTCGCCCCGATCGTGCTCGCCTGGCTCGCCGAGCAGTTCCTCGGTGGCAAGAAGGAGGAGTCGGCGAAGGAGGAGGAGTCCTCGTCGGGCGGCCTCGGCGACCTCCTCGGCGGTCTGCTCGGGGGCGGTTCGTCGTCCTCCGGCGGCGGCAACGTCCTGGGCGACCTCCTCGGCGGCCTGCTCGGCGGCGGCAAGAAGTAGTCGGCACGCTCCCGACCCGCGGTGCGCTACTCGCGAAGGGTCGCGCCGTGGCGGGACGCCGCGAGGGCGACGCCCGCGAGCTTCGCCTCGGTCGCCTCCGCCGCGGTGAGGGTGCGGTCGGGGGCGCGGAACCGCAGGGCGAAGGTGAGCGACTTCGAGCCCTCGGGCACGCCGGCCCCGCGGTAGTCGTCGACGAGCCGGATGTCCTCCAGCAGCTCACCCGCACCCTCGGCCACGGCCTCCCGCACCTCGGCGGCCGTCGCCGAGGTCGGGACCACGAGCGACACGTCCTGCGTCGCGGCCGGCAGCGTGCCGATCGGACGCGCGGCGACCTCGGTCGCGCCGAGCGCGAGCAGGGCGTCGAGGTCGAGCTCGGCGACCGCGACGACACCGGGCAGGTCGTGCT